>CAZHQQ010000021.1:0-7901 GCA_964534925.1 uncultured Candidatus Saccharibacteria bacterium
AATTTAACTCTTTCTGGATATTCAACATCTTTTAAATCTTCTATGAGTCTGTCTGCATATTTTGTTATCTTTAACATCCATTGTTTTAATGTTTTTTTCTCTACTTGGGCTCCGCATCTCTCACACTTACCAGAGATTACTTCCTCGTTAGCTAGTCCTGTCTTACAAGAAGGACACCAGTTGATTGGTATTTCCGATTGATAAGCCAGATCATTTTCTAAGAGTTTTAAAAATATCCATTGGGTCCATTTATAGTATTTAGGATCAGTTGTATCAATTTCTCTTTCCCAATCAAGAGACATTCCTAATGATTTAAGTTGTCTTCTAAAATTGGCTATATTCTTTTTAGTTGCTTCTCTTGGGTGAGTTCCTGTTTTAATAGCGTAATTTTCTGTGGGTAAACCAAAAGCATCCCATCCTATTGGGAATAAAACATTGAAACCTTCCATTCTTTTTTTTCTTGCTATTGCATCTAGTGCAGAATAACTTCTAGTGTGCCCGACATGAAGTCCATCTCCGGAAGGATAAGGAAATTCAAAAAGAATATATTTTTTTGGTTTTTCAGAAAAATCTTCTGCATGATAAAAATTATTGTCTTCCCAATATTTTTGCCATTTTTTTTCTATTTCTTGATGGTCGTATTTATCCATAAAATATTAATCTTCTATTAATGTTTGCTTATTTTATTCTTTTCCTCTCTCTTTGTCTATTTGTTTTTTGTTCGAAAATCAGGAATATATTCTCTTGTAAGTTTTAAAAATATTAAATTCCAAAAAGATTTTTAGCGTTATTTGTAGCTGCTTCAACTAATATTTCAAGTCTTATATTCTTTGTCTCGGCGACTCTTTGAGCGATGTATTTTAAATTTAGAGGGGTATTTCTTTCTCCTTCGAAAGGAGAAGGAGTTAGATAGGGGCAATCTGTTTCAAGAAGAATTTTTTCAAGAGGAATTTTTTTAATATTTTCTTTAAAATCTATTCCTTCAATGTTCTTAAAAATTATTCCGTTAAGCCCAACAGAAAAACCAAATTCGAGATATTGTTCTAATTCTTCGGTTGTACCTACAAATCCATGAGCTACTGCTTTTTCTGGAATTAATTCTTTATTCTCTTTTAAGATATCAACTAAATCTTGATGAGCCATACGGCAATGAAATATTACGGGAAGATTTAATTCTTTTGCCAGTTTGAGTTGTTCTAATAATAACTCTTTCTGTTTTTGTTTAAAAAGTTTTTTTCTTATCTGGGTTTTTGGTCTCCAGTAGTAATCAAGACCGATTTCTCCAATTGCCACTACCTTCCCTCCATTGTTGACATTCTTTACCGCTAGTTCTTTGTATTTTTCATAATCAAATTGTTTTTCTCCTATTCTTTCTTCTGTTTCGTTTGGGTCTGCCTTAATTTTGACAAGACCTGTCTCAAGACTCATTGGATGTAATCCAATGGCTGCATAAACCCCTTGTTCATGTTTTCTTGCCATCTCGACAGCTCTCTTGCTGGTAATATATTGGGTGCCGACATTTATCATCCAAATATTGTCTGTAAGGCATTTTTCTATTATCTCAGATGAATCTTCTTTAAAAGCGTTAAAGTTTAAGTGGGCGTGAGTATCTATATACATAATGGTAATAATTAAACGGAGAATCTTCTCCGTTAGTTTAATATTTAAAATTTTTGTGCCGGAGGAGGGACTTGAACCCTCAAGCCATTGCTGGCAATGGATTTTGAATCCATCGTGTTTACCAATTTCACCACCCCGGCTTATTTGTTTTTTAACAGATTTCTTCTCATTTGTAAATTTAGACAAATCGTGATAAAATTGATTTATGACCCGAGTAATTAGCCTTGCCAACAACAAAGGAGGAGTAGGAAAAACTAATGTTTCAGTTAATCTTCCCATTTTTCTTGTTGCTAAAGGTAAAAGGGTCCTTTTAATTGATTTTGATCACCAGGCAAATGCTACTTTTTCTCTTGGTATTAATCCAAAAAATGTTTCTTTGTCAATTTATAATGCTCTCGTTGGACAAGTTAGTCCAGAATCTGTCATCAGAAAGACTTCTTTTTTTGGTTACGAATTAATGCCTTCTTCGGCAGATTTAGCGGGGGCTGTGGTAGAATTGGTTGGGATGAAAAATAGAGAATTTAAGCTTCGGGAAGTAATTGATAAAGTAAAAGATAATTATGATTATATTCTAATAGATTTACCTCCGAGTCTTGACCTACTAACCCTAAATGGACTTTGCGCTTCAGATGAAGTTTTAATTCCTGTCCAATGTGAATATCTTGCTGTTGAAGGATTAGGACAGCTCCTTTCTACTATTGAATTAGTTCGGGATAATCTCGGAAAAGATCTAAAAATTGCAGGAGCTTTAATGACAATGTATAGTAGGGGAAATCGACTTTCAAGAAATGTTGCAAAAGAAATAAGAAGAAATTTTCCTGGATATGTTTTTGATACTGTTATTCCACGAAGTGTGAAATTAGCAGAAGCTCCAGGAGCAGGAGTTCCCATTTTAAAATATGCCCCTCATTCTAAAGCAACTATGGCTTATAGAGAATTGGCAGACGAATTAATAAAAGGGGAAGAAAAAGAAGGAGAAATTAACGTAAAATAATTTTTATGGAATCAAGTTTTGGAAAAGGAATTGAATCTTTAATTCCTAAAAGAAACATCAAGCTTAATATTGATCCAAAAAGAAAGAAAGATGCTATTTTTTATATTGAAATAGACAAGATAAAGCCTAATCCTTCTCAACCAAGGAAAGATTTTGATGATCAAGGATTAAAAAATCTTGCCCAATCTATCAGAGATTACGGGATACTTCAGCCTCTTGTGGTTAGTAGATTACAAAGAGAAGGGAGAATAGAATATAGATTAATTGCAGGAGAGAGAAGATTTGTTTCAGCAAGAATGGCTGGACTAATGCAGGTTCCTGTAATTGTTAAAGAACCGACAGAAAGAGAAGAGCTTGAGATGTCAATGATTGAAAACATTCAGAGGATAGACCTGAACCCGATTGAGAAAGCAGAAGCCTTTCAGAGGCTTTATGAAGAGTTTGGGCTTACACAAAAAGAGATTGCAAGAGTATGTGGCATGAGTAGAGAAGCAGTGGCCAATAGTCTTAGAATTCTTAAACTGCCAAAAAGAATAAAAGACGGGATTAGAGAAAAGAAGATAACCGAAGGTCATGCAAAAGCGATAATGGCTGTGAAAGATTCTGACAAGCAAGAAGCTCTTTTTGGCAAAATCCTCAAAGATGGTCTAAGTGTAAGAGAGGCTGAAATTATGGCCCAAAGATTAAATCTTATTCCTGTCGAATCAAAAAAAATTCCTTCCGGATTAAGGGAAGAAATTAAAGAATTAGAAGAAAGATTTAAAAAAACCTTTTCTGTAAATGGATTAAAAATGAGTATTGCTTCAGGCTGTCCAAAGTTAGTTATTCCTTTCAAAAACAAAAAAGAAGCTGAAAAGTTCTTGGCAGAATTTAAAACTAAGAGTTGATTTTTCTTACTTTTATAATTCCGCTTAATTCTTTTAATTTATAAGTAAGGTTGTCTAATTGTTTGAGACCAGAGACCTTAACGCTAATTTTAATGACGATGGTTTTCCCATCTTTTTTTAGTTGAGATTCGACTCTATTGATATCTGTTTTTGCTTCACTAACTGATAATGTTATATCTTTTATCACTTCCTTTCTGTCTTCAGCTTCTATTTCTAATAATACCGAATAAAGAGCTTCCTCTTTCCAGTGTGCTTCTATAATCCTTTCTGGAAATTTCTTTTTTAATCTTTTTAAATCTTGACATTCTTTTCTGTGTACTGTTACTCCATGTCCTTTTGTGATATACCCTTCTATCTCGTGTTTTGAAGAGGGAATACAACATTTTCCAAATTTTAATTTAATTCCGCTTTGTCCCGCTAAGATAACTTCTTTTTCTGAAGGTTTTTTCCTAGGTCTTTGAATTTTTTCTTTTTTTTCAAAAAACTCTTTTTCTTCAAAGAGAATTTTTAATATTTCTCTTGGGTAAATTTCTCCTTCGCCAACAGAGACCATTAATTCGTCTATATCTTTAAAATGAAAATGTCTAAAGACTTTTTCTATCTTTTCTTTTGATATTTTTTGAAAATGTGGTTTCTTAAACTCCTTTAATTTTTCATTTAACAATTCTCTTCCTCTCTCAATGTTTTTAGGTCTTGATTCTTTTTTTAGATACAATTTAATCCTTGACCTAGCAAGATTGGTCTTAGTAAACTCTAACCAATTCCTAGAGGGCTTCTTTGTAGAATTGGTAAAAACCTCAACTTCATCCCCATTTTTTAGAATTGTCGAAAGAGAAGCCATTTTTTTATTTACCTTTGCTCCATTGCAGTGATCGCCGATTTCACTATGAACTTGATAGGCAAAATCAATCGGGCAAGCATTTTCAGGCAAGTCTATCACTTCTCCTTTTGGCGTAAAAACGAATATCCTGTTTTTGAAAAAATCAACTTTTAATCCCTTCCAGAAATCTTTGCTTTTTGTAATTTCTTTTTGCCAATCTTTTAATTGAGCTACCCAAGCGAATTTTTTCATTCCCTTTTTAGAATTTATCTTTTCCTTTTTTGCCCAGTGAGCACATATTCCATTTTCAGCTTCCTGATGCATTTTTAAAGTTTTTATCTGGAATTCAGTTATCCTTCCGTCTAGACAAAAAACAGTTGTATGAAGAGCTCTATATTCATTAGGCTTTGGAAGAGCAATATAATCTTTTATCCTTCCAGGAAGAGGTTTCCACTGCCTATGTATTGCTCCCAGAGTTTTATAACATGATTCGACATCTTTTAGGATAATTCTTAAAGCAATGAAATCGTAGATTTTATTTATATCCATATCATGCTTTAGTAATTTTTGATAAAGGCTCCAACGATGTTTTATCCTCGTATGGATATCGGTTGACTTTATCCCCTCTTTCTTTAGTATTTTTAAAAGTTCTATTTTTACCCTTTTCAAATATTTCTTTCTTCCTTCATTTCCTTCTCCAATGTTTTCGGCTAACCATTTATATTCTCTAGGATAAAGATAGGGGAATGCAAGATCTTCAAGTTGTCCTTTTATTTCTCCCATTCCTAGCCTATTTGCAATAGGTGCAAATATCTCAAGAGTTTCAAGGGCAATCCTTTCCCTTTTTTCTTTTGGTAGAGCATTGAGGGTTTGCATATTGTGAAGTCTATCTGCAAGTTTTATTAATATCACCCTTAAATCTTCAGCCATAGCAAAAAACATTTTTCTCAAATTTTCTGCTCTCATGTCGATAGGTCTCTCTTCTCTGCTTTCTATGTCTCTGATTTGAAGTTCTTCTTTTGGGTATCTTAATTTCCCAAGCTTGCTTACTCCTTCAACCAAAAAGGCAATTTCTTTTCCAAATTCATTTTCTACATCTTCTATGGTTTTATCTGTATCTTCTGGAACATCATGAAGGTAGGCAGCTGCTATTGTTTGGGGGTCAAGATGCATTTTTTTGAGAGTCTCAGCTACTTTTTCTGGATGGGAGATATAGTCTTCTCCGGAAGCTCTTTTTTGTCCTTCATGAGCTTCTTTTGCAAATTGATGAGCCCTTTCTATCAAGGATCTTTCTCCAAATATTTTTTTAATTATCTTGACTGACATTTTTCTTTTTTTTATAACCGCACTCTTTATTTGAACAAATTATCATTTCTTTTTTTCCCTCTACCATCATTGATCCGCATTCTGGGCACTTTTCTTCTGTTGGTTTATTCCAGGAAGCATAATCACATTTTGGCCAATTAGAGCATCCCCAAAATAATTTTCTCTTTTTTGTTTTTTTCTCTATTATATCTCCTCCGCATTTAGGACACTTTACGCCGATTTTTTTATCTTCTATAGATTCTGTATGTTTGCATTCTGGAAAATTAGAACAAGCATAGAATTTGCCGAATCTTCCCATTTTTAAAACCATAGGAGATTTACAGTCGGGACATATTTTATCAGTTGGTTTTTCAGAAAATTCTTTTTTTGAAACTTCTTCGTATTTACTCTCAAGATTTTTTTCAAAAGGACCATAGAATTCTTTTATTACAGGAACCCATTTTTTTTCGCCGATTGCAATTTGGTCAAACTTCTTTTCCATTTCTGCCGTGAACTTTAAATTAACTATTTTTGGAAAATGTTTTTTTAAAATACCATTTACTAATTCTCCTATTTCCGTTGGTTTAAATTTTCTGTTTTCGTTTTTCTCAACATAATTTCTTGTCTGAATCGTTGAAATAATAGGAGCATAAGTTGATGGACGGCCTATTCCTTCTTTCTCAAGCGCCTTAATAAGAGTTGCTTCGCTATATCTTGAGGGAGGCTGAGTAAAATGTTGTAATGGTCTAAGTTTTAAAAGTTTCAAAATTTCACCTTCTTCTAAAAGAGGGATTTCTTCTTCTTTGAAACTAGTTTTATATATTTTTAAAAATCCATCGAATTTTAAGGTTTGACCAGAACTTCTAAAAGTAAAATTCTTTGCTGATATATCTACCGAGACTGATTCGAAAAGAGCTTGACTCATTTGGGAAGCGATAAATCTTTTCCAAATAAGATCATAAAGATTGTATTGATTTTTTTCTAATTTGTCCTGGAGGCTTTCTGGATTTTTTTCTGGGGAACTTGGCCTTATAGCTTCGTGAGCCTCTTGAGCTCCCTTGCTTTTTGTTTTGTATTCTCTCTGAAAACCAGCCCAATAATTTTTTCCATATTCTTTCTCTATTATCTCTTTAGCAGACAAAAGAGACGAAGAAGAAAGATTAAAAGAGTCTGTTCTATGGTAGGTGATGAGTCCTGTTTCATAAAGTCTTTGAGCTGTTATCATGGTTATTTTTGCCGGTAAATGTAATTTATTCCATGATTCTTGCTGCAAAGAAGATGTGGAAAAAGGAGGAAAGGGATTTCTTTTAACTTCCTTTTTTTCAATCTTTTCAACCCTATATTCTGCTTCGTTTATTTTTTCTATGATTTTGTCTGCCTTTTCTTTTTTTGAGATGCTAAATTTACCGAGAACTTCATTGTCTTTTTTGTTGAGCAAAGAAGAAAACATTTCTTTTTCTTCATTCTTTTTTAATAAAGCTTCTATTGTCCAATATTCTCGCGTTTTGAATGCTTTTATCTCTTCTTCTCTGTCTGTGACTATTTTTAAAGCCGCTGACTGAACTCTCCCAGCCGAAAGACCTCTAGTCACTTTTTTCCATAAGAAAGGAGAAAGCTTGTATCCAACAAGTCTATCTAGAACCCTTCTTGCTTGCTGGGCATTAACAAGGTCCAAATTTATTTTTCTTGGATTTTTTAAGGCTTTGTCTATGGCACTTTTTGTTATTTCGTGAAACGCGATTCTCTCATAGGAAAATTCTTTCCCTGATTTTTTTAGAGAAGATTCTAAAATTTGAGCTAAGTGCCATGAGATAGCTTCTCCTTCTCTGTCTTCATCAGTTGCCAGAATTATCTTGTCTGATTTTTCAGCACTTTCTTTTAAGATTTTAATAACTTTTCTTGCCTTTGGGGGGGTAACGTATTTTGGTTCAAAAGTTTTTTCTGTGTCTACGCCGAGCTTACCCTTGGGAAGATCCCGAACATGTCCATAGGAAGACAGTACCTTATATTCAGAACCTAAAAAACGCTGAATAGTTTTTGCCTTAGTGGGGCTTTCTACTATAATTAAATCCATATTTTTTTATTGTTTTTCTATACCATAAAACAGTTTTAATTTTTTAACAACCCCATTAAAGAAAACTCGAAATCCAATCCGCCGGCCGGCGGAGCCAGTTGACGGAGCCATTTGGCGGATTAGTTATAAGTTATAAGTTAATTATTTATCCATCGGCAATAAATTTTTCAAGGTATCGGACGTTCAAATCCCAGCGTGATT
>CAZHQQ010000022.1:0-7074 GCA_964534925.1 uncultured Candidatus Saccharibacteria bacterium
TAACTTCAGTTTTTTCTGTTTTCTTTTCTAAAACAAAAAAAATAGTTGCTGTTGACTGCGATGCAGATGCTCCTAATCTTCATATTTGGCTTAACGAGGTTAACGGATGGGAAAAGGAAATACCTGTCAGCACATCTTTTAAACCTGAAATTGACATTAACAAATGCGATGGATGTGGTATCTGTGTTGAGAAGTGTAAATTTGGAGCTTTAAAAATGAAAAACGGAAAAGCAGAAGTTGATAATCTTTTATGTGAAGGGTGTGGTGCTTGTGAAGTTCTTTGCCCTAGAAAAGCAATAAAGATGTACCCTGTCCAAAATGGAGAGATAAAAATTAAAAAAACTAAGTGGGGATTTCCATTGGTTTCTTCCCATCTTTATCCTGGAGAAACAGGTTCTGGGAAGGTAGTGAGCGAAGCTAAAAAAGAAGCGGAAAAGATTAATTCAGAAATAATGATTATAGATTCAGCTCCAGGCACCGGTTGTCCTGTTACTGCTTCTCTGAAAGACGTTAATTTTAATGTTCTCATCACTGAACCTACTTTGTCTGGTTTTGCTGATTTAAAAAGAGTTTTAGAGGTTGTGAATTACTTTGGTTCTGATTGGGGACTGATTATTAACAAATGGGATATTAATACTGAAATAACCGAGAAAATTAAAAAGTTTTCAAAGGATAAATTTCTTGGTAAGATTTCTTATGATAAAAAAATATTTGAGTCTGTCTCTAAATTGATACCTATTTCAGAAACAAATCTAAAGGCGAAAGAAGAAATTAAAGAAATATTTAATAAAGTTTATGGTAAGACCAGTTAAAAAAAGAAGAGTTGATTTTGACCCCGATGTAACATATTTTAAACCAAGAGCAGTTCCTCTTTCAAGGCTAGAAGAAGTTGATTTAAGGTTAGACGAACTTGAATCTATGAGGCTTTGTAATTTAAAAGGGTTAACTCAAGAAAAAGCTGCTCTTAAAATGAAGATTTCCAGAAGTACTTTACAGAGGATATCATGTTCAGCTGAGAAAAAAGTTACCGAAGCATTAATCAAAGGGAAAGCAATAAAATTTAAAATCAAGAAATAGACAGTTTTTTTGTTAACAAAAATAGAGGATTAAATATCCTCTATTTTATTTTAATAAGTTTAATTTTAAAATTTATTCAAGTATTGCTTTTATTCTTCTCACCCCAGAACCTGAAGATTGTTCTTTTTTAATTTTAAAATGTCCCAATTCCGAAGTTCTTTCAATATGAGGTCCTGCGCATATTTCTTTTGAAAAAACTTCATTTGTTTTTTCGTTAAATACTGTATAAACATTTACTATCTCGGGATATTTTTCTTTAAAGAAAGACAGAGCTCCAGAATCAAGCGCTTCTTCTAATTTTTTTTCTTCTTTCTTTACTTTCAAGTCTTCTTTTATTTTTTGATTTATTATTTCCTCAACTTTTTTTATTTCTTCTTCTGTCATTTTTTGAGGATGGGAGAAATCAAACCTTAATCTTTCTTCTGTTATATCGGAACCCATTTGTTTTACATGTTTTCCTAATACCTCTCTTAAAGAAGCGTGAAGAAGGTGAGTGGTAGTATGATATTTTGTTATCTTTTCTGTTATTTCTTTTCCGACACCACCGAATTTTTTTTCTTTTCCCGCTCTCGATGCTTCTTGATGTTTTTCTTTTGCTTCTTTGAAACTTTTTCTATCTAATTCAAATCCCTTTTCTTTTGCCATTTCTTCTGTCAATTCTATGGGAAAACCGTAATTTTGATAAAGATTAAAAGCTTTTTCTCCTTCGATAATCTTTTTGGATGTATTTAAATCAATCATTTTTTGAAACTCTTTCAATCCTCTTTTTAAGGTTTTTGCAAACTTCTCTTGTTCTTTCTGGACAATAGTTAATATTTCTGATTCTTCTGTTTTTAATTTAGGATAATATGGGCTGTATAATTCTATGACTTTTTTCGCCATTTCTAAAAGAAAACTTTCTGGCAGATTTAAAACCTTTCCACACTTAACAGCTCTTCTGATTAATCTTCTTAAAAGATATCCTTTTTCTATATTAGAAGGGATTATTCCCTCTGAGGTTAGGAATACTGCTCCTCTTGTATGATCTGCTATTATTCTAAAATCACTATCCTTTTCATATCTTTTCCTAGATATCTCTTCTAACTTTTTTATAACAGGAGAAAATAAATCTGTTTCGTATGACGAATCCTTTCCTTGGAGAATTGAAATCAATCTTTCAAATCCCATCCCTGTATCAATATTTGTTTGTTTAAGTTTTTTAAAAGAGCCGTCTTCATTTTTGTTGTATTGCATAAAAACGAGGTTCCAAAGTTCAACGAATCTATTGCAATATGGGCAGTTAGGGCCGCAAGTTTCTTTCCCGCATCCATATTTCTCTCCTCTATCATAATGAATTTCAGAACAAGGCCCGCAAGGTCCTGAATTTCCGATTGGTCCCCAGAAATTGTCCCCTATACCAAATTCAAATATTTTTTCTTTTGGAATTCCGTGTTTTTCCCAAAGACCTAAAGCCTCATTATCTTTTTCTATTCCTTCTCCTCCTTTAAAAATAGTTATCCAAAATCTTTCTTTTTCTAATCCCATCTCATTAATTAAAAAATCTAATGATAATTCTATAGCTCCTTCTTTAAAATATCCTTTATCTTCATATTCTCCGATTGACCAGTTTCCTAACATCTCAAAAAAAGTATGATGAACATCATCTCCAACTTCATCTATATCGGGAGTTCTAAAGCATTTCTGGATTGAGAATAAATGTCTTGTCCCAAACTCATCAATAATACTTTTCTCTCCCGTAAGATAGGGGATAAATTGTTGCATGCCAGCAGAAGTAAGAAGAACTGTTTTATCTTCTGGTATGAGAGAACTTGACGGAACAATTTTGTGCCCTTTTTTCTTAAAGAAATTTATAAACTTTTCTCTAATTTCTTTGCTTGTTTGCGTGTTGTCCATATACTTAAAATTTAACAGTTTTTAACAAACTTATCAATCTATAATAAAGATGATTATTCTTTGTTGACAACACAAATTTTATATGTTATGATTTAGTCATCTTTAAAAAATAAATAAGGAGAGAAAAATGAAAAGTTTTTTTCAAAAAAAGGATTTTTTCTTTTTAATTTTAGTACTCGGACTAGGGTTTGGGGTCTCAATTCCACATATCGTTAATCCAAGGCAAGTTCTAGGGATTATAAGTTTTCTTATAATAGGAGTTGCTTTAGTAGGAATGATGTATTTGGAAGTAGATGAAATCACGCAAAGTGTATTAAAATGGTTAGTGAGAAAAAGTCAAAAAAATGTTTCTTAAATGTTTTTAGAGAGTCCAATGGACTCTCTTTTCTTTTTAAAATCGTTTTTTTCTGATAGATTAGAATAATATGAAGTTAAGAAAAACATCTGAAACAAATTGGAAAATTATATTTATTCTAATTGCCATTTTTTTTGCTCTTGGTGGGTTGTTTTTTATTTGGTCGAAAATAGTTGAGAAGGAAGCAGATTTACCTGATTACTCTTTAAAGATTGAGAAGAAATATGATTTTCCTGTTTATCTCGATTTTTTTGAAAAGGCAAAGAATGATCTTGTTTTAGAAAAAAAGAATTTTCTTGAAGTAAATCTTGGAGAAATGAAAGTTTATCTTTACAAAGAGGGAACTTTATCAAAAGATTTTTCTATTTTAATTAAAGGAGATTCTCAAAATTGGGGAGGATCAGCAGTTGGATTATATGATATTCTTTCTGGGAACGAATTGGGTTATTCAGTTATTTCAGATGTTTATATGCCTAGCTCTTTACGTTATTACGGTAAATATTATCTTCACGGTCAGCCTTATTATTCGGATGGCAAAATACTTGATACTCCAATATCGGGAGGTTGTCTTCGTTTAAGTAATGAAGATGCGGGGACTATTTATCATGAAGCAGAAATCGGGATGCCCATTTTAGTTATAGATAAAAAGAAAGATGATTATGAATATGTTCAGAAAAATCTTTCTGGCTTTCCTGACATTTCCGCAGAGAGTTATCTAGTAGCAGATCTTGATTCTGGTTATGTTTTTGCTGAAGAGAATTCTCAAACACAAAGACCATTAGCTTCCGTAACTAAGTTAATGACAGCCATTGTTGTTTCAGAAAATATAGACCTAAGAAAATCTGTAACGATTCAGGAAAAAATGCTTGAACCTTACGGTGATACGGAAATGTTGGAAATTGGAAAAAAGTTTAGCATAGTAGAACTATTTTATCCTTTACTAATAGAGTCTTCTAATGATACTGCGGAGGCTTTGACTTATTTTTTAGGGCATCAAGGGACTATCAAGAAAATGAATGAAAAGGCTCAAGCTATTTTAATGAAAGATACTTTTTTTGAAGATCCCTCGGGGTTAAGTTCTAAAAATGTTTCAACAGCAAGAGATCTTTTTTATCTTGGAAGATATTTATTTAATAATCGTCCTCCGATTTTAGAGATTACCAAAGGAAATGAAGTTCGTAGTTTTGGAGAGATTAATTTTGATATAGAAGATTTAAGAAATAAAAATATCTTTATTTACGATGAAACTTTTGTTGGCGGTAAGACAGGATGGATTACTGAATCGAAAAACACGGCCCTTTTCATTTTTAGATTTATAAATAAAGACGGAGAAGAAAGGAATATAGCGATTGTCATTTTAGGTTCTGATAATGACAAAACTGATACCCAAAAGATTTACATATGGCTTCAGAAGAATTACTTTGGAGATGATTAATGTCTTTTTCTAATATTAAAATGGAAAAAGACAATATTTGGTTATCCTTTATTTACTCTTATAAATAAGCTATATTGTATTAAGAGAGTCAAAAAGTAATAAAATAAATAATATTATGTCCTATAATTATCAAATCATAGAAGGACTAGGATTAAAACTTCTACTTGAAACCTCAATATGGATTTTTACAGTGGGGGAGATCTTTCTATTTTTAGGAGTTCTTTTTTTATCCCTTCTTCTTTTAAAAATATTTAAAAGTATTATTCTTGGAAGATTGAAAAAATTATCAAAGATAACAAAAACTGATTTTGATGATGTTCTTATTGAGATAATAAACAAGATTAAACCGTACTTCTATTTTTTTATAGCTTTATATATTTCTTTGAGATATTTGTCTTTGCCTGAATCTTTTAAAAACATATTAGACGGATTGTTTTTTGTTGTCATTGCTTTTCAAATTGCAAAATCTATTGAAGTTCTTATTGCTTACGGGGTAAAAAAAATGACCCAGAGAGAAGGAGACAAAGACGAATCTAAAGATAAAAGACAAAATCAAGTTATTACTTTAGTTTTAAGGATATTGCTTTGGACATTTATTCTTCTTTCAGTTCTTTCTAATTTAGGTATTAATGTTACCTCGCTGATTGCTGGCTTGGGGATAGGAGGTGTTGCTGTTGCTTTTGCTCTACAAAATATTTTGGGTGATATTTTTTCTTCTTTCTCAATTTATTTTGACAGGCCGTTTATTGAAGGAGATTTTATTGCCATAGGCGATGATTTAGGAACAGTTAAAAAAATAGGAATAAAAAGCACTCGTTTAGAAACATTACAAGGAGAGGAATTAGTAGTTTCAAACAAGGAATTGACCGAAACGAGAATTCACAACTACAAAAAGATGGAGAAAAGAAGAGGAAGTTTTATTATTGGAATGGCTTACGAAACTTCTGCGGAAAAACTCAAAAGAGTTCCGTTGATAGTAAAAGAAATTATAGATAGCGTTGATCTGGCAAAATTAGACAGAGTTCACTTTAAGGGGTTTGGAGATTTCAGTTTGGATTTTGAAATTGTTTATTATATTCTGAGTCCAGAATATAATAAATATATGGATATTCAACAGGAAATAAATTTCACATTGAAAGAAAGATTGGAAAAAGAGGGGATAGAATTTGCTTATCCTACTTATACTATCCATATGAATCGTTAAGCAGAGATTCTAATCTGTGATAACTTACAATTAATAATTGGCAGAGAACGGTTCTCTGCCATTTTTTAAATCGGTTGATACCAGGTATCAACCAAAGCTTCAAGTTTTTTCCCGAAACATTAATTAATGTTTAATTTCTAATAGGGTTGACAAGAGAAGTAATAAAAGGTATACTTCCAAAATGCTTCTTCTTAAACAGAGAAGAGGTATCGTACTTCCTAGGTCTTAGCTGTATTATTCTCAAGTTGGGAATATCTCAATCGGTTTTTAAGTGAAAATCTTGGAGTAGGTCGTTTGTCTCTCATTGGCTTCCATTGCTGATGGAGATATCATTAAACTAATAAACTTAAAAATGGAAAAGAAACTTTATATAGGCAATCTTCCTTATCAAGCTACCGAAGACTCTCTTAAAGATCTTTTTGCTAAAGCAGGTACAGTAGAATCTGCTGCTATCATTACCGACAAAGTTTCGGGAAGATCAAAAGGATTTGGATTTATAGAAATGTCGACAGAGGAAGAAGCCAAAAAAGCTATTGAGATGTTCAACGAACAAGACTTAGAAGGAAGAAAGATGGTAGTTAACGAAGCAAGACCTATGAAAAAGAGGTTTTAAGAAAACGTTCTAGAATATTAGAAAAGGGCCCGGATTTCCGGGCTCTTTTTGATTCCTCAATTTCTTGATGAGTCGGTTGACACCTGGTGTCAACCGTTCAGTGATTTGTTCTTTTTCGGTTTTGTTTTTTGTTTTTTAAAAGATGCTTGACAGGATTTTTGAAATAGGCAAGATAACAACAATCGAAAATTTGGAAAGACTTGACAATGTTTTTCCATAGAGGCAGAAAAGGATAATCAAAGATAACGGTTGAGGCCAAATTCCGAGTAATCGGAAGACGGAAAGCCACGGGACTTGATTACAAGTTAGCCGGGTTGTCGAGTGAAACTTCGAGACAGTTTCATCTTAGCAATCTGGTTTTTATTTTCTCTGTTTTCTTTTTAGCGAACAGGCAAGGAATAAAACCAGACAAATCCCAATCGTGTTAAACAGAAAAAATAATTTAATAAAGGAGGTTACTATGGCTTCTTCTATATGAAAAAAGGAAGGAGTTTTTT
>CAZHQQ010000023.1:0-7008 GCA_964534925.1 uncultured Candidatus Saccharibacteria bacterium
CGGACAACAGACCGAGAGCGCAGGACGGCAAATCACGCTGGGATTTGAACGTCCGATACCTTGAAAAATTTATTGCCGATGGATAGATGACTTATCCGCCAGTTGGCGGAGCCAGCTGGCGGACAGGATACTAGATAGACAGGAAAGCGGTCTCGTTTAATTAGAAATTTTATTTTTCTTTATATTCTCCTTCTTCAGGTTTTCCATTGTCTTTATCTTTACCTTCTTCATTTTCTTTTTTTCCTTCTTCTCCTTCTTTCTTTTCTGTCTGCTCTCCAGCTTGTTGTTCTTTCTTATACATCTCAGAGCCAACTTCCTGAATTAATTTAGAAAGTTCTTCTGTTTTTGTTTTAATTTCCTCTAAATCGTTTCCTTCATTTACCTTCTTTAATGAATTAATTTCTTCTTGAACTTTATTCTTATTTTCTTGAGATATTTTATCTCCATTTTCTTTTAGTGTTTTTTCTGCCGTATAAACAAGATTTTCAGCAATATTTTTGGTTTGGACCATCTCTTTTTTCTTTTTATCTTCTTCTGCGTGAGTTTCAGCTTCTTTTTTCATCTTTTCTATCTCTTCATCTGAAATACCGCATGAACCTTCAATTCTTATTGATTGTTCTTTGTTTGTCCCCTTGTCTTTAGCTGATACATTTAAAATTCCATTAGCATCAACATTAAAACTAACCTCAATTTGAGGGATTCCTCTTGGAGCAGGAGGTATTCCATCTAAAATAAACCTTCCAAGTGTTTTATTATCTGAAGACATACTTCTTTCTCCTTGAAGAACGTGGATTTCAACAGAAGGTTGATTGTTTGCAGCAGTTGAAAACACCTGAGTTTTTTTATTTGGATAAGTAGTATTTTTTGGGATAAGAACTGTAGTGACTTGTCCCATTGTCTCAATTCCCAGAGATAAAGGAGTATTGTCTAAAAGAAGGACCTCTTTAATGTCTCCCTGAAGAATACCTGCTTCCACAGCTGCACCCATTGCTACGACCTCATCTGGATTAATAGATTGATTTGATTCCTTCCCAGTTATCTTTTTTATTTCTTCCTGTATTTTTGGCATTCTTGTTTGGCCTCCGACTAATATTATTTCATCAATCTCATCCATAGTAATCTTTTTTCCATTTACTTCCTTTGCCTCCTCGACTGCTGTTTTCATTATATCTATTGATTTTTTAATATATTCATCGACGAGATTTTCAAGCTGAGCTCTTGTTAATTTATAAAGGAGATGTTTTGGTCCAGAAGCATCAGAAGTTATAAAGGGAAGATTTATCTCTGTTTCTAGAGCAGTAGATAATTCTATTTTTGCTTTTTCTGAAGTTTCTTTAATCCTCTGAACGGCTAAAGGATCTTTTGATAAATCAATTCCTTCCTCTTTTTTAAATTTATCAATAACCCAATTCATTATTTTTTGATCGAAATCGTCTCCTCCAAGATGAGTATCGCCCCCTACAGAAACAACATCAATCGTATCCTCTTCAATGTCAAGAATAGAAATATCAAATGTCCCTCCGCCAAAATCATAAACAATAATTTGATGGTCTTTCTTTTTATTCAAACCATACGCTAAAGCGGCAGCGGTGGGTTCATTTATTACTTTTCTTACTTTAAAACCGGCAATTTCTCCTGCAACTTTAGTTGCTTTTCTTTGAGAGTCATTGAAATATGCAGGGCAAGTAATTATAGCTTCGTCAAATTTTTCTCCTGTTTTTGCTTCTGCGTCTTCCTTTAATTTCTGTAATATCATAGCAGAAATCTCAGGACTCTTGCGCCATTTATCTCCCATTTTGATTTCTATTCCTCCATCAGAAGATTCTCTAGTTTGATAAGAAGTTAAGCTTTCTTCTTTCTTTGCTTCTTTGTCAGAATATTTTAAACCTATTAATCTTTTGACAGAAGATATTGTATTTTCAGGGTTTGTTATTTGTTGTCTTTTTGCTAAGACACCTACTAACCTTTCTCCTGATTTAGAAAATGCAACAACCGAAGGAATTGTCCTTCCTCCTTCACTGCTTGGTATAATTTTAGCTTCACCTGCTTCAATAGCAGCCATTGCTGAAAAAGTAGTGCCTAAGTCGATTCCAAGTATCTTTCCCATAACTATTTTTCAAATCTTCAATGTAAATTTCACAAAACTGGAACTTACGATTTTAGATAAGATAACTTTAAATTTATTTTAACCTTTTTTATTTTATAACTTTTACTTTAGCAGGTCTTAAAACTCTGCCTTTTAATCTGTAACCTTTACGGATTTCTTCTACAATTTTTCCCGATTCTCCCTTTTCTTTCTCAACGTTATCAACAGCTTCGTGAAGCTCAGGATTAAAATTCTCTCCAATTGATTTTATTTCTTCCAACCCTTGTTCTTTTAAATAATTTTGAAACTGTTTTTCTATCTGGAAAATACCTTTGACATATTCATCATCTTTAAGATTTTTAGGAATATGATTTTTAGCTTCTTTAAAATTGTCTAAAATAGGAAGAATTCCAAATATTATTTCTTCTTTTATATATTTAGCAAGTTCTTCATTTCTCTTTCCTTCATCCTTCTTATAATTTAAGAAATCTGCCTTTGATCTTTTCCATCCTTCTAAATATTCATTTTCTTTCTCATGACATTTTTTAAATTCCTCCTTGATATTTTTTAATTCTTCTTTTTTCATATTTTTAATAATTTTCTAAAGTTCTTAAGATAGAATTCATTAAACTAAGATTTTTATTATAATCCATTCTTTTTGGACCTACAATTGCTAATATACCTTTTTTATTTTTAGGGAAAAAACAATTAGAAGATATTACACTAAATTCTTCTAATTTAGAAAAAGGATTTTTTCCGATATATATTTTAATCTCTGATTGATATTCTAGTTGCGGAATTTTATTTTCAACTTCTTTTAGAAAATCAGCAAATATAGAAGCGTATTCAGATCTTTCAAATTCAGGTTCTTTTAAGATATCCTCCCATCCCTCTCTCCATAAAAGATTTCTTTCTGGTAAATATCCTAAAGTTAAACCACAGCAGATTGAAGCCATATTTTTTGTTATAAGAGAAATTAATCTAACACTATCTATTTCTTCTTGAAGCCATTGTTCTATTTTAAATTTATCTTCTTCGGATTCTTCTTCTAAAAACTTGTCAACAAAAAACCTATACCCTTTATCTGTTGGAATTCTTCCTGCAGAAGTATGGGGTTGTAGCAGAAATTTTTCATCTGTTAATCTTTTCATTTCACATCTGATAGTTGCGGAAGAAATACCTAAATCATACTTCTCTTCTATCGATTGAGAACTAACAGGGTCCGCAGAATCTATATATTCAAGGACAATCGTCTTCAATATATTTCGTTGTCTCTCGTCAATCATTTCCACATTATAGCAAACTAAAACTAGCAGTCAAGGACATGGAGTGCTAATTATAATATATTCATATATTTTTATATTATAAATTATGGTAAAATATATTTGTAATGGTAGAGAAAAGCAATAAATTTATTGAGTTTATAAAAAATAATAAAAGCATTATTTTTTTGTCGGTTATTTTTTTAATAGCCGTTTTTTTTAGATTTTGGAGATTAGGAAGTATTCCTCCTGGCCTTTATCCGGATGAAGCCATAAATGCAAACGATGCTATAACTTCACCAGGGAAGATATTTTATCCAGAGAATAATGGCAGAGAAGGTCTTTTCATCAACTTATTGTATTTTTCTTCTTTAATCCTTGGAAAGAGCATATTTTCAATGCGTTTTGTTTCTGCTTTTTTTGGTAGTATTACGGTTATTGGGATCTTTTTAATGACAAGAGAGATATTCAGGATTAATGATAATTCTAAAGCAGAGAACATAGCTCTTTTGGCAAGTTTCTTTACTGCTGTTTCTTTTTGGCACATTAATTTCAGCCGTATTGTTTTCAGGGCAATTTTGATTCCTCTTATTCTTACGTTCTCTTTTTATTTTTTATTTAAAGGTTTTAAGGAGATATCTAGAGGGAAAAAGAATATTTATCCTTTTATTATCTCTGGTATTATTTTTGGACTTGGGTTCTACACATATATCGCCTTTCGATTATCGGTTTTACTTCTAGGGCTTTGTCTAGTTCTTTTCTATTTTTTCTTTAAAGGGAAAGAATCAAAAAAGAGGTTTGTGATTTCAACTCTTGTCCTTCTATTATTCTGTTTTATCATTGCTCTTCCTATTGGAATTTATTTTTTAAATAATCCAAGTTATTTTGTTAGTAGAGCAGGAGGGGTTTCAGTTTTCTCTCAAAATAATATCTTGAAATCATTTACCGAAAGCATTTTAAGACATTTAGCAATGTTTAATTTTTCGGGAGATTATAATTGGCGTCATAATATATCAGGATCTCCTATTCTTTTTTGGCCTGTTGGAATCCTTTTCCTAATAGGGATATCCCTTTCCATATTTAAACTAAAATTAAAGAAAAAATCATATCCAAATTTTTTAATATATTCATTTTTGATAGGATGGTTTTTGATAATGTTATTGCCTGGAGCCTTGACCTATGAATCAATGCCTCATGCATTAAGAGTGATAGGGGTTATTCCTTCTATCTTTATTTTTTCAGCTTTGGGATCTTGTTTTTTGAAAGATAAACTTAGAAATATAATTAAAAAAGAAGATAATGTTTATTGGTTAATAGTAATTTCTTTAATTATTTTATCTATTTCTTTTATCTCTGCGCAATATTCAAGATATTTTATAACATGGGGTAAGAATTCTGAACTAAAAGGTGCTTTTTCGGAATCTTATGTAGATGTGGGAAAATGTTTGAATACTCTTTCTTCTGAAACAGAAAAGTTTGTTATTGTTAACCAACCTGGTGTACCTGTCCCCTATCCAGAAGGAATTCCCGTTTCAGCTCAAACAACAATGTTTATAGAAAGAACGGAATTTGAAAAACCAAGAGCTTCATATATTATCCCGAACGATATTGGTAAGATAGTATTGTTCACAGAAAATAATCCAGAAAAAGAAATAGAAATTCTTTTGCTTTGTTATGACGAGAACTTAATTTTTGATCTTTGGAAGAAATTTCCACAAGGAAATATTGAGATAAAAAATAAGGTCTGGGTATATACAATTAATTAAATAACATATAAAAAATATGAAAATATCTAATTATCATACAAAAATAGCAGCATTTATTCTTCTTTCGATAATGTTTCTTATGTCTTTTTTAAGCATAAGAGGAGATTCATTAACAATGGATGAATTGTCACATATCCCAGCAGGATATTCCTATCTTTCACAAAAAGATTTTAGAATCAATCCTGAACATCCTCCTTTAATAAAAGACATATCAGCTATTCCTCTTTTATTTTTGAATCTTAATTTCCCTGATAATCATCCCTCTTGGACGGAAGAGGTAAACTCTCAATGGTGGTTTGGGAATGAGCTTATTTTTAAATCTGGGAATGACGCAGACAAACTTATTCTCTGGGCGAGAATATCTATGATATTGATATTAATGATTTTGGGATGGTTTCTCTTTATGTTCGCCAAGAGATTTTTTGGAAATGAGGTTGCCCTTTTGGCTTTAACAATATTCTCTTTCTCCCCTACTTTTATAGCTCATGGAAGATTAGTGACAACAGATATAGGTGCGACCCTTGGTGTAGTAATGACAACGTATTTTTGGTTAAACTTTTTGAAAAAACCCAATAAGAAAAATGTAATATTAGCAGGATTGTTCTTTGGAATATCTATGCTGTTGAAATTCTCATTAGCCCTTCTCGTACCTTTTATATTTATTATTACTATTACCTATTCTCTTATTAAGAGTCCTCCAAAAAAGAAAATTAAATCATTATTAAAATATGCTGGATTAGCTTTATTAGCTGGGATAATAGGACTTGTCTTTGTAATATGGCCTGTTTATCAATTCCATATATCAAATTATCCGCCTCAAAAACAACTTTCGGATACTATAGACATCTTATCTTCTTCTCCTATGAAATCTCTGAGCAATGTTTGCATATGGATGGCAGATAAGCCAGTCATAAGATCAATAGATCATTATTTTTTAGGTCTTCTTATGGTGACCCAAAGGACTTCTTTTGGGAACACAGTCTACTTTATGAATCTAATTTCTAAATCAGGATGGTGGTATTATTTTCCATTAGTTTATTTCTTAAAAATTCCTTTGGCCTTTCATGTTCTTTCTTTGATTGCTCTCTTATTCCTTCTTTTTGGCATCAAAAAGAATCTCTGGTTTAATATGAAAGAATATTTATCTAGCCATTTCGTTGAATTCTCAATGTTAGTCTTTTTGGCAATCTATTGGTTTGTTTCCGTAACCGGAAATCTTAATATTGGTGTGAGACACATAATACCAACCTTTCCTTTCATATATGTTTTAGTATCTATTGGAATAGTGGGATTAATGAATCAAATTAAAAAACCGCTTTTCAAGAAAGCGTTCTCGTTTACAGTCCTTATCCTTCTTTTATGGTATGTCTTTTCCAGTTTAAGTTGTTTTCCTCATTATATTTCCTATTTTAATGAGATTGGAGGAGGATATAAAGGAGGATATAAATATGTGGTTGATTCTAACTATGACTGGGGACAAGATCTGAAAAGGTTAAAAAGTTTTGTTGAAGAAAATAATATTGAAAAGATAAAAGTTGATTATTTTGGAGGAACAGATGTCGGATACTATCTTGGAGATAGACTTGAAAATTTTGATCCAAAATCAGGTCCTCAGAAGGGATGGATTGCTGTCTCAGCTACTCTTCTCCAGGGAGGGAGAGGAGAACCTACTCCAGACTTTGATGAAGAGACAGGGTATTATAAATGGCTCGATGATTACGAGCCAGTTGGGAGAGCAGGAACATCAATATTTATCTATAATATAACTGACTAGATAACTAACAACTTATAACTAATAACTTATAACGGGACAAAAGATACAAAAGAAGAAAAGAAGAGAGAGGCAATATGTTTTTCAAGGTGGCTCTCGGAGGTCTGTTGGCATGGTTCCGCT
>CAZHQQ010000024.1:0-4729 GCA_964534925.1 uncultured Candidatus Saccharibacteria bacterium
TCCATGCGGTTCTGGTAAAAAATATAAAAAATGCTGTTGGCCAAAATATGGATAATGAGAAAGAATCGAAACGTTAGACACTATTTAAGTGTCTAGACGATGATGTTTGACAGTTCGGGGATTAAAGTTTATTATAGATTAAATGTTCAAAAACAGGATTGTCTTGAAAATTATATTTATTCTTTTTCTGTTTCTTTTTACTGCAAATCTTGTTTATCCCGCTTATTACAATAAAAGCGTTGATTTTTTGAATGGAAAAACTGGATGGAACTTATCTCATTTTATGGACATTCCTTTTAAATTAGGATTGGACTTGCAAGGTGGGGTTCATTTAGTTTACGAGGCAGATCTTTCTGAAATTGATGAAGATAACTATGGCTCTTCTATGCAGGGATTAAGAGATGTGATAGAAAGAAGGGTCAATTTTTTTGGCGTAAGAGAACCAATAGTTCAAACAGAAAAAGCTGGAGAACATCATAGGTTAATTATAGAATTGGCTGGAGTAATAGACCCAGCTCAAGCGATTAAAGAAATAGGGAAGACACCTTTTCTGCAGTTTAAAAAGATGAAGGAAAATTACGAAGAAATTATTCAGAATAACCAAAAAGTAATAGAAGACGGGGAGGGTGAATTTGAAGATCCTTTTGAGAATACTCTTTTAACTGGTAAATATTTGGAGAAAGCTGAAGTTGATTTTGACAGTAATACATATAAACCTTTAGTGTTGATTCGCTTTAACAATGAAGGGTCTGATATCTTTGAAACTCTAACCTCAGAGAATATTGGTAAGCCACTTGCTATTTTTATTGACAATGCTTTAATTTCTAGTCCTGTCGTTCAGGAGAAGATTTCTGGAGGGAGTGCGCAGATAAGCGGTTCTTTCACTGATGTTGAAGCAAAGGAACTTGCAAGAAATCTTAATGCTGGTGCTTTGCCTGTTCCTATAGAGATTGTTTCCCAGCAAGTTGTTGGACCTACTTTGGGTAAAATATCAGTTCAGGAATCCCTTAGGGCGGGTGTGATTGGTCTTATTGCTGTTATCTTATTTTTGATAGTATTTTATCGTCTGCCAGGACTTCTTTCTTCTATATCATTAGGAGTATATATCTGTATTGTCCTTGGTCTATTCAAACTTGTTCCTGTTACTTTGACTTTAGCAGGAGTAGGGGGATTTATTCTTTCGATTGGAATAGCTATTGATGCTAATATTCTTATTCTTTCGCGTATGAAAGAGGAACTTTCTGAAGGAAAGAGCTTTTCATTCTCTTTAGAAGAAGGATTTAAGAGGGCCTGGTCTTCAATAAGAGATGGTAATTTCACTACTCTTCTTGTTGCCTTTATTCTTTTTGAATTTGGAACTAGTTTTATAAAAGGATTTGCTTTAACTCTAAGTATAGGAATTTTAGTAAGTATGTTTTCGGCTCTTTTCGTCACTAGAACTTTTCTTGAATGCTTTAAAGAAAAGAGGTTATCAAAAATTATATGGTTTTGGGAATAATTATGTTTTCATTTATTAAACACAAAAGAATATATTTTACTTTTTCCATTATTTTAATTTTAGTGAGTGCTTTGGCTTTGACTATTTATGGTCTTGAGTGGGGAATTGATTTCACAGGAGGAAGTATTTTGGAATTAAATTATAAAGAGGGGAGACCTTCTATTTCAGAAGTGAAAGAATCTTTGAATGATTTTGATTTAGGAGATGCTAGGGTTCAGTTTAGTGGTGATGAAGGAATAATGATAAGGACAAAAGATATTTCGGAAGAAGTTCATCAGCAAGTAATATTAAAACTAAGAGAAGGAGGAAGTTTAGAAGAATTAAAATTTGAAAAAATAGGTCCTATTATGGGAAAAGAATTAAAGCAAAAAACAACTTTAGTTGCTATACTTTCAATCATTGCTATTCTTCTTTATATTACTATTGCATTTGGGAGGGTTTCGAGGCCTATTGCTTCTTGGCAATATGGGATAGCTTCTCTTATTGCTCTTTCTCACGATGTTTTGATACCCCTTGGGATGTTTGCTGTCTTGGGGAGACTATACGATGTTCAGATAACGATACCTGTCATAACAGCTCTTTTGACGGTTATCGGTTATTCAATTAATAATACGGTTGTCGTTTTTGATAGGGTCAGAGAAAATTTGATAAGAGACAGAAAGAGTGACTTTAGAGATATCGTGGATAAATCTCTAAACGAAACATTAACGAGATCATTGAATACTTCTTTGACTACTCTCTTTGTTCTTTTTGCCATATACTTTTTTGGGGGAGAAACTCTAAGATATTTTTCATTAGCATTAATAACAGGGCTTATTTGTGGAACATATTCTTCTTTATTTTTAGCTGCTCCTTTGCTTGTTAGCTGGCTTGAATGGAAGAGAAAAAATTGACAAGCCTCTTTTAATGTGCTTAAATAGTATAATTAAAACATGAATTTAAAATACATTGCACTGTCAAAAAACATTCTTAAAGAATTACCCGATCGCCCCAAAGATGTCTTGGAGAAGCGTTTTGGTTTGGACAAAGGATCAGTCCCAAAATTAAAAAGAACTCTTGATTCGATTGGCAGAGAATACGACGTAACAAGGGAGAGGATAAGACAAATAGAAAAAGAAGGTTTCCTAAGCGCAAAAAAGATAGCCAATAAAAAATACAAAAACGCCTTTCCTGTTTTTGATAAAAAGATTGAAGAATTTGGGTCTCTTAAAAAAGAAAATAAATTAGTTGAAGAATTAAGTTCTGGCAATGAGGAAGAAAGAAACTATATATTATTTCTTTTAAACTTAGATTCGAAATTAAAAAGATTTAAAGAAACTGAAGAGTTTTATTCTTTTTGGACCATTAATCCCTCTTTCTTTAATTTAGCTAAAAAAGTTTGTTTTCATCTCGAAAAGATTCTTAGAAAGGGAGGAAAAACTTTGAGTTTAAAAGAAATTAAAGATAAAGAATCATCTTTTGGTAATTTAAGTCCGAAAGTCATTTCTTCTTATATTGAGATTTTTAAAAATATCTCAACTGACTATGAAGGAAAATATGGTCTTTCAAGATGGCCCGAAGTCAATCCCAAAGGAATTAGAGATAAGGCTTATCTAACACTCAAGAAAGGAGGGAATCCTCTTCATTTTTCTGAAGTGACTAGAGGTATTAGTGAATCAGCTCATCTTCAAACTGTTCATAATGAGCTCATAAGAGATGCTAGGTTTGTTTTAGTAGGAAGAGGAATATATGCTTTGAAAGAATGGGGCTATAAAGAAGGAACAGTAAGAGATATAATTATAGGTGTCTTAAAAGAGAAGAAAAAGCCTCTGAGTAAGCCTGAGCTTATTAAAGATGTCTCAAGACAAAGATTTGTTAAAGAAAATACAATCCTTCTTAACTTAAGTAATAAAAAATATTTTCAGAGGGATTCAAAAGGCAAATATCAGGTAAGGCTAACTTGATGACGATTAAAACTTATTATATTATACTAAAAACAATTTGGGACCTAGTGGGAAATTGGTGGTGGTTACCACTTCCTTTTCTTCTCTGGCGTCCTTTTTCATTTCTCTGGCTTTGGATGAAGAGAGAATCGTGGAGTTCAAAACAAAAAATGATAATGCTGGAAATAAAGACGCCGAAAGATGTTTTAGAACCCGTAAAAGCTATGGAAGAAGTATTTTCTGGTTTCTGGGGAGCTCTCTATGGTTTTCCCGATCCTTGGGAGAAGTGGTTAGAAGGAGAATGTCCTTTCTCTTATTCTTTTGAGATAGTAAGCCTTGGAGGAAATATACATTTTTTTATCAGGATTCCTGATGCTGCTAGAGATGCTGTTGAGTCTGCGATTTATTCACAATATCCTGCATCTGAAATATCTTTAGCAGAAGACTATACAAAGATTATTCCTCGAGATATTCCAAACAAAGATTGGGATCTTTATGGGACTGCCTATAAGATGGCAAAAAGTGATATTTATCCCATAAAGACATATTCTAAATTTTTCGAAGAAAAACCTGACATATCAAAAGAAGAAAAAAGAATAGACCCTTTGTCTAACCTTATTGAAGGAATGACAAAGATAAAGCCAGGAGAACAATTATGGCTTCAAATAATAGCTCTTCCCGTAACTAACGAGGAAGATAATTATGTGGACAGAGGGAATGAATTTGTTAATAAAATGCTTAAAAAGACAAAGGATAAACCTCCTATGAAACCGATGATTCAAGAAGGATTAGAGGGACTTTTGTTTGGTGTTTCCGAAAAAGAAAAAGAAGAAAAATCAAAAGATTTTGAACCTGAGACCATGCTTTCTTCTGGAGAAAAACAACTTATTTCATCAGTTGAAAGTAAGGTAAGTAAAAATGCTTTTGCATCCACTATTCGTTTTATATATCTTGGGAAGAAAGACATTTTCTTTAAAGCTCAAATCAAACTCATTTTCAGTTTTTTTGCTCAATTCTCAGCTACTAATCTTAATGGGCTTATCCCTTTATCAAGTAGTAAAACAAAAGTTAAGAAATCTTGGTTTTTTCCTCTAAACTATTTTATCCCTAGAAAAATTTATGTTAAGAAAAGAAAAGTATTCAGGAACTATATCAATAGATCGACTCCATACTTTCCTGACCAAGGAGGAACGTTTATTCTTGGCACAGAGGAATTGGCTACTCTTTTTCATTTCCCAAGTAGAATATTATCTCCAACTCCTTCTGTTTCTAGAGTTGAGGCTAAAAAAGGAGAACCTCCTTCGGGACT
>CAZHQQ010000024.1:4829-6834 GCA_964534925.1 uncultured Candidatus Saccharibacteria bacterium
CAACTCCTTCTGTTTCTAGAGTTGAGGCTAAAAAAGGAGAACCTCCTTCGGGACTCCCAGTATAAAATTATTCAAAATTAACGGAGCCTTCTGAAATTGGTTATTCTAATCACATAAAGATAGACTTCTAACGGAATGAAAAAAATATTACTAGTAGAGGATGATCCTTTTTTAATAGATATTTATACTACAAAATTTAAAGATAGTGGTTTTAAAATTGAAGTTATTAAAAATGGCGAAGGAGCTTTTGATAAGATAAAGAAAATATGTCCTGATATTGTTCTTCTAGATATAATTCTTCCTCAGGTTAGTGGTTGGGAAATTTTAAAAGAATTAAAGAATGACGCGAAACTCAAAAATATTAAAGTAGTGATTCTTTCTAATCTCGGACAAGCAGAAGAAATTAAAAAAGGAAACGATCTTGGAGCTGATAAATATATTGTAAAAGCATACTATACTCCAGCTGAAGTAGTAGAAGAAGTCAGAAAAATATCTTAAAATATGAAAAAATTACTTTTAATAGTAATGGATGGTTTAGGAGAAAAACCCTTAAGTGTTCTAGGGGATAAGACACCATTAGGGAAAGCTAATACTCCTAATTTAGATCATTTAGCAAAGGAGGGAATCTGTGGCGAGATTTCTCCTTTTTGGTTTCCTTCTCAGGGTTATCCTCGTTCTGATACTGCTCATTTGGGTTTATTTGGATACGACCCACATGAATATTATCTAAACAGAGGGCCCTATGAGGCAACAGGGATAGGGGTAGAATTAAAAGAGGGAGATATAGCCCTAAGAGCTAATTTTGGGACTGTAGACGAAGATCTTAAAGTGGTTGATAGGAGAGCTGGGAGAATAAGTGAGACAGAGTCTTTAGTGAAATCTCTTTCAGAGATAAAAGATATAGAAGGCGTTGAATTCTTAATCACAAAATCCTGGGGACACAGAGCTATTCTTGTTATGAGGGGAGACAATCTTTCAAGTAAGATTGAAGATCCTGATCCTCATAAAATTGGGTTGAAAGTTGGAGACGTGAAGGCCTCAGAAAAAGAGGCAGAATTTACATCTCATGTTTTAACGGAGTACTTAAAAAAAGCGCATGAAATTCTTAAGAATCATCCTTTAAACAAAAAAAGAAAGGAGGATGGAGAATTGGTTGCGAATTATCTTTTATTAAGAGGGGCGGGGGAAATGGAGAAAACTCCTTCTTTTAAAGAGAGATATGGTCTCAATTCTGCTTGTATTGCAGGAGGAGCTTTATATAAAGGAATAGCCAGAATTGTAGGGATGGACCTGATAAATGTTGAAGGGGCAGATGGTTCAGCGAATACAAATATAAAAGGAAAGTTTCAAAAAGCAAAAGAAATTTTGAATAATGAGGGAGAATTTAAAGACAAGGAATATAATTTTATTTTTCTTCACATTAAAGCCACTGATTGCCTAGCTGAAGATGGTGATTATGAAGGTAAAAAGAATTTTATTGAAAGGATAGATAAAGAGATAACTCCTTTATTTGAATTACAAAATAGTTTAATAGCCATTACGGCTGATCATTGTACTTGTTGTGATTTAAAACGTCATTGTGTGGGAGAAGTTCCTCTTCTAATCTCAGGTGATGGAAAAGATTCTGTTGAAAACTTTTCAGAAAAAACTTGCAAGGAAGGTGGAATAGGTAAAATTGAAAGTCTTAATTTTATGAAAAAATTTATAGAACTTTCTAAAAAAATATAGTTGGATCTGTTAAAGTTTTTTAGGTCAGTTGACGCTAAAGGTTGACTGATTTTTTTGTTTGCAATAAATTTTTTAGGTACCGGACGTTCAAATCCCAGCGTATGCCGGTTGATACCTGGCATCAACCGTGGCCGAGAACGGTTCCTTTAATTAAAACTGAGTTTAAAATACACGGGTAAAATACACGGGTAAAATACACGGGTTCAACCCGTGTATTTTATGTCTCTTGGAACAGACCTCCGAGAGCCACCTTGAAAAACATATTGCCTCTGTAATT
>CAZHQQ010000025.1:0-6833 GCA_964534925.1 uncultured Candidatus Saccharibacteria bacterium
AGAATTGGTGGAGTTATCGGAGTTGGCGAAGGTTGTGGAGATGGTGAAGAAAGAAGAATGATAATGATTATCACCAAAATAACAAAAAACCAGAATAAACCACCGCCTCCTTTTTTTTCAGACATTTTTTTTTTATTAAGAAGATTAAATACAATAGCCATCAGAAATATTATCCTTATCTATATTTTATTCTTTTATTTTACCACTTCTCCTAATAAAGAAAAACTCTTTCTGTGGATAACCAAGATACCATTTTTCTTTATCATTTTTCTATGAAATTTTGTCGGATATCCCTTATGTCTGTCGAAACCGTAAAGAGAATATTTCTTATGATAATTTACCATCATCCTATCTCTTGAAACCTTGGCAATAATGCTAGCCAAAGAACATGATAAGACTTTTTCATCTGCTTTAATGATTGATTTTTGTTCCAAAGGAACATTAAGAAAAATATTTCCATCTATAATTAAATATTCTTTTATTTTTTCTAATTTTTCTATCTTTGATTCTAAATTTTTTACTGCCCTTTTCATAGCAACCTTAGTAGCTTCAAGAATATTTATCTTATCAATCACTTTCTCTGAAACCCTTCCCCTACCCCATAATATTCCCGAGCATTTCATCATTGCTTCATAAATCTTTTCTCTTTTTTTCGCTGAAAGTTTTTTAGAATCATTAGCCTCTTTTTTTATTAAAACAAAAATATTTTTATCTTTCTTTTTTAAATTTTTTAAATTTATTGCTACGGCACCAGCAAAAACAGAACCTGCCAAAGGACCCCTTCCGGCTTCGTCAATACCTATCACCAATTCATATCCTTTCTTCCATAATCTCTTTTCTTGATAGATCGTAGGTTTCATTAGCGCATTTTAACATTGTTGTTATTAAAATAATAATTAGCTATAATGAAGTAATAAAATATATCTAAGGGATATTAATGAAGTAATGAAAAATATCTAAGGGATAAATTTTCTTACTATGGAAAAAGTATTAAGTCAAACAGAAATAGAACGCGAAATAAAAGAAGCTGAAATAGACGATCGTCCTGCCAACTTCAAAGGTAAGACTCTTTCGGCTCTTCTTTTTGCGGAAAGAGAAATTAAAGTGGGACTTAACCTTGAAAATTCTATTATCAAAGGAAATACCTGCTTAGGAGATGTTAAAATTAATGGAGATTTAAATTTAAGCGGAGCCGAGATGAGAAGAACTTTCTATTTTGGAGGAGGGACACTAAAAGGAAATTTAGATTTGAGTTATGCAAAATCCGAAAAGACATTGAATCTAGTCGGAACTAAGATAAACGGCTTCCTAGATTTTCACGGACTCGAAGTTAATGGATTTCTGAGTCTTTCAAAAGCACAAATACTAGGGAATATGAATTTTAATAATATTTTGATTAAAAATACTCTCCATGACGAGCTTCCTATAACAGGAGATCTTTATTTAAATAAAACCGTTATTCAGGGCAGAGTAGATTTAAAAGAGGCCTTTATAGAAGGAAGTTTAGATCTTTCTGTTGCTTCAATACAAGGACTTGTAGATTTAGAAAAAGCTTGCATAGGAAATCTAATAATTTTAAGAAATTCTCTTATTCGGGGCGGAGTTAATTTAGAAGAAACAAAATATAAAAAAATAATTAAGGAGTCTCTTTAAAAATCCTGGGAAGATTACTAAAAACCGGTTATTGATCGGTATTATTATTATTATGAGATTTACCCATTTGCACGTACATAGTCATTATTCATTGCTTGACGGCCTCTCAAAAATAGACAACCTTTTAGATTATACTAAAGAACTTGGAATGGACTCCATAGCCTTAACTGACCATGGAGTTCTTTATGGTGCGGTAGAATTTTACAAAAAAGCAAAAGAAAAAGGAATAAAACCAATTATCGGATGTGAAATGTATGTAGCTAATGAAAGAATGGAAGACAAAAGACCAAATATAGATAACAAAAGATACCATCTTATTCTCTTGGTAAAAAATGAGAAAGGTTATCAAAATTTAGTTAAATTAGTTACAGCAGCTCATCTTAAGGGATTTTATTACAAGCCAAGGATAGACAATGAAATATTAGAAAAACACTCCGAGGGATTAATCTGTCTCACCGCATGTATCCAGGGTAGAATCCCAAGACTTATTCTCAGTAAGAAAATAAAGGAAGCAGAAGACTTAGCATTAAAATATAAAAAACTTTTTGGAAAAGATAATTTTTACTTAGAGCTTCAAGATCATCCTAATATAAAAGAACAAAAGAAAGTAAATGATATTTTGATTTCTCTTTCAAAAAAACTTGACATACCTCTCGTAGCTACAAACGACAGCCATTATCTAAGAAAAGAAGATGCTGAAGCTCAAGATATTCTAATGATGATAAACACCGGAGCCGACATTAATGATCCTGAGAGAATGACAATGAAGATAGACGACTTTTCCTTAAAAAGCCCAGAAGAAATGATAAAAGCTTTCAAGGAAACACCTGAGGCTATTGAAAACACACAAAAAATAAAAGAAGCATGCAATTTCGATTTTGAATTAGGAAAAACAAAACTTCCCTATTTTGAAGTCCCTAAAGGAAGCGATCCAGATAAGTTTTTAAAGAAGCTTTGCGAAGAAAGAATAAAAAATAAATATCCAAAGCTAAATCAAGAAGTAAAAGAGAGACTAGAATATGAACTATCCATGATAAAGCAAGTGGGATTTGCTTCATATTTTTTAATTGTCCAAGATTTTGTTAATTGGGCAAAAGAGAACAGGATTGTAGTAGGTCCCGGGAGAGGATCAGCAGCAGGATCTATTGTTTCTTATATTCTAAACATAACAAATGTTGACCCTTTAAAATATAATCTCCTTTTTGAAAGATTTTTAAATCCTGAAAGAATAGCAGGATTACCCGATATTGATCTTGATTTTACGGACAGAAGAAGAGACGAAGTCATACATTATGTAGCTGAAAAATACGGGAAAGACAAAGTAGCTCAAATAATTACCTTTGGGACTATGGCAGCAAGAATGGTAATAAGAGATGTTGGAAGAGTGTTAAATTATCCTTACAGTTATTGTGATAAAATTGCCAAAATGATTCCGCTTGGTTTTAATTTAGACAAAACCATTTCTGAAATCAGCGAATTTAGACAACTTTATCATTCCGACCTGAAAGCAAAAAAATTAATAGATCTTGGTAAAAAATTGGAAGGGGTTGCAAGACATGCGTCAACCCATGCTTGCGGAGTCGTTATATCAAAAGATTCTTTAACAGAAACGGTTCCGTTACAACATCCAACCCAAAACGGTGGAACAATTATCACTCAATATGAAATGCATGCAATTGAAGACTTGGGACATTTGAAAATGGATTTTCTTGGATTAAAGAATCTGACTGTTATCGAAGATACTTTAAAAATGATATATGCTATTCATCATAAAAGTATAGACATTGAAAAAATACCAGTAGACGACAAAAAAACATACAAACTTTTACAAAAAGGAGAAACAGTTGGGATATTTCAATTAGAATCAGAAGGCATCCAAAGATACTTGAAGAGATTAAAGCCTAACTCTTTTGAAGATATCATTGCCATGGTAGCCCTTTATAGACCAGGACCAATTAAATTTATTCCTACATACATTAAAAGAAAACTAGGGAAAGAGAAGGTGAGATATATTCATCCAAAATTGAAATCAATATTAGAGCCAACTCAAGGAATATGTATTTATCAAGAACAATTGATGAAAATCGCACAAGAACTTGCTGGATTTAGTCTTGGCGAAGCAGATATATTAAGGAAAGCTGTCGGAAAAAAGATAAAAACTTTATTAATATCTCAACAAAAGAAACTTCTTGCCGGCATGGAGAAAAACGGGATTGAGAAAGAAGTAGCTCAAAAAATATGGCAATGGGTTATTCCTTTTGCAAGATATGGATTTAATAGATCCCATAGTGCCTGTTATTCTTTGATAGCTTATCAAACTGCCTATTTAAAAACACACCACCCTTTAGAATTTATGGCATGTCTTTTGACTTCAGAAAGAAATGACCTTGATAGAATATCTGTTCTAATAGAAGAATGTGAAAAAATGGGAATAGAAGTACTCCCTCCCGATATTAATGAAAGTTTTAGAAATTTTTCGGTAGTTCCTGAATCAAAGATCAACGCCAAAAAAGAGATATCAAAAATAATTTCTAAAAGAATTTCAATAGGAGAAATAAGATTCGGACTATTGGCCGTGAAAAACGTTGGGTCTAATATTGTAGAAAATATTGTTAAAGAAAGAAAAGAAAATGGAAAATTTAAATCAATAGAAGGTTTTATCTCAAGAGTAAGTTGTAAAGATTTAAATAAAAAATCAATGGAAAGTTTAACTAAGGCAGGCGCCTTTGATAAATTAGAAGAAAGAAATAAACTTTTATTTAATATGGAAAGAATTCTTGAGAAAGCGAGAGAAAACCAAAAAATGAAAATAAACGGACAAAAAGGACTTTTCGAAAAAACAAGTTTTGAGTCTAAAATGAGATTAAAAGAAACAGAACTTGCCTCAAAAACAGAAAAATTAAAATGGGAAAAAGAATTATTAGGTCTTTACGTTTCTGGCCATCCTTTAGATAGATATCAAAAAGCATTTAAGAATTCACATCTTCATTCTGTTGGAAAATTAAAAATCTCTCCAATTGAAGAAATAAAGGAAGAAGACTCAAGGGAAAGATTTAAAAAAGTTAGAATCGGAGTCATTATATCTAACTTAAAGAAGTTTATTACAAAAACAGGAAAACCTATGTTCTTCTTGAAAGTAGAAGACTTAACTGGTAAGATTGAGGTAATAGTTTTTCCATCAATTGTGGAAAAAAGTTATTCTACATTAAAAGTAAATAAAATTATCCTCGTCTCGGGAAAAGTTGACTGGAAAGACAATAGCCCTAAAATACTCGCAGAAGGAATAGAAGAGGTAATTGAAGAATAAAATGAACAATAAAACAGAAAAAATAGAAATTATACGTCATTCTCTTTCTCATATAATGGCTCTAGTAATAAAAGAGCTTTATCCAAAAACTAAGTTCGGGATAGGTCCTGCTATTAAGGACGGTTTTTATTATGACTTTGATTTAGAGCAAAGTATCACCCTAGACGATCTCCCAAAAATAGAAAAGAGAATGAAGGAAATAATAAAAAAAGATATTAAATTTGAAAAAGAACTTATTTCCAAAAAAGAAGCTCAAGAAATATTCAAAGGACAACCATATAAACTAGAGATAATAAAAAAAATAGAAGAAGACAAAATCACTATTTTTAAAAGCGGGGATTTTATTGATGTTTGTAAAGGGCCTCATGTTGAATCAACTAAAGAAATTCCCTATAACTCTTTCAAGTTAAATAAGACAGCCGGAGCTTATTGGTTAGGAGATGAAAAAAATCCAATGTTAACAAGGATATACGGAATAGCATTTGATACCAAGAAGGAACTTGAAGAATATATTAAAACAAAAGAAGAAGCAGAGAAAAGAGACCATAGAATTTTAGGGAAAAAATTAGAACTTTTTATGTTTGATGACGAAGTAGGAGCAGGACTCCCCTTGTGGATGCCAAAAGGAGCATTATTAAGACATTTCGTGATGGACTTTGCTTTCAATACTTACTTAAAAAGAGGATATGAACCCGTTTCAACTCCTCATATTGCCTCATTAAAACTTTGGGAACATTCTGGTCATTTAGATTTTTACAAAGACAATCTTTATGATTCTTTTGGGATTGAAGGAGAAAAGTATATGTTGAAACCAATGAACTGTCCTCTTCATGTACAGATATATAAGAATAAAAGAAGAAGTTATAGAGAACTTCCAATAAGATGGACAGAAATGGGAACAGTTTATAGGTATGAAAAATCAGGGGTTCTTCACGGCCTCACAAGAGTCAGAGGATTTACCCAAGACGATGCTCATATTATTTGTACCCCAGAACAATTACACCAAGAACTGCTGGACGCATTAAATCTTACCTTCTATATTCTCAACACTTTCGGATTTAAAGATTTTCAGATAAATCTTAGCGTCAGAGATCCAAAAAATAAAGATAAATTTATAGGAGAGGATAAAAATTGGGAGAAAGCAGAAAAAGAACTAAAAAGCGTCTTGGCAGAAATCGGTTATGATGATTTTGTTTATGACGTAGGAGGGGCAGTTTTCTACGGACCTAAAATAGATGTAAAGGTAAACGATTCCCTTGGAAGGCCATGGCAACTTTCAACTATTCAGTTCGATTTTAATCTACCTTCAAGGTTTGATATGACTTATCAAGGTAAGGATGGAGAGAAACATACTCCCTTTATGATTCATAGAGCTCTTTTAGGCTCTTTAGAAAGATTCATCGGAGTTCTAATAGAACATTACGCAGGCGCTTTTCCTGTATGGCTTTCACCTACCCAAATATGGGTAATACCAATAGGAGAATCACATAGGGAATATGCAAAAGAAATAGGAGAAAAATTTTTCCAGAATGATTTAAGAATGAAAATAAAAGACGAAAATGAAACCGTTTCAAAGAAAATAAGAGAAGGGGAAATTCAAAAAATCCCTTATCTTGTTGTAGTCGGAGATAAAGAAAAAGAGAACAAAACAATTAGAATTAGAAAAAGAGGTGAAGGAGATATCGGAGAAATGAAGGTTGAGGAATTCTTAAAATTAATAAAAAAAGAAATAGACGAAAAGAAATAATTTATTGATTCTAGTATTCCGTATCCCGTCCGCCAGCCGGCGGATTAGTCATAAGTCATAAGTTAATTATTTATCCATCGGCAATAAACTTTTCAAGGTATCGGACGTTCAAATCCCAGCGTGATT
>CAZHQQ010000026.1:0-3870 GCA_964534925.1 uncultured Candidatus Saccharibacteria bacterium
ACCCATTTTTTTTACTTTAAAAATATTAATATATACATTGTTTTCAGAAAATAAAATTAAAACCCATCTATCATTATCGGAATCATAATCAAAAAATGCCTTTTTAATTAAATCTTCTCCTATTAAAAAAGAAGGGCTTTCTTTAAAAAGCTCCCCTTCTTTATTAAAAACCATCACTTCACCTTTATTGTTTACAAGAACCACTTCTCTCCCGTTTCCACTAATAGATATTATTTTTTCATCTTTTAATTTGTTTCCTTCAAGGTCAACTTTTTTGGAAGAAAGAATTAATTCTTCCCATTCATAATCAGGGGGAAAAGAAATGGTTGAAAGATTAAAGTCCTGATAAATGTTTGATTTCTCTTTATTCTTCCATCCTTGACCTGAAAAAAGTTCCGTAAATAGACCCTGTATCGCATTGTTTAAATGAGTTAACTCTTCTTTTCCATTTCCTTCATCTTTTTCTTCTTTTAATTCAGGAAAAAACCCTTCCAGTCCACTGGTCTCAAAATTACCCTGCCCCTCAAAGGAAACTCCTTGAAAAAGATCTGGTAATGGTTCTCCTAAAAATTGCCAATGTCTTATAACGGCAACTCTTAAAACCGCAACAAGTAAAAGGCCAACGGCTAATATAAAAACCACAAAAGGAAAAAACTCTTTAATTTTCTTTTTAAAAACACTCATTTCTCTTTAAATCAGGGTCAAACCCTGCATAGCTTAAATCAGGGTCAAACCCTGCATAACATACTCATATAAAGTCAATGCAGACTTGACTTAAATCGACTATTAAATTATTTTTCTTTCAATAATTTTTAAACCCTCCATAATAGCATCGCAAAGAAAATCTTCTAACTGACTAAAATCCCCTACTCTTTGTGATTTTCCAAGATATAATTTGTAAAAATGTTTTTTCTCCTGCTTTATAATAGCCGGCGGTAAATTATTCTCTAAAAGCATCGCTTGTATAATCAATCTACCAACCCGACCATTACCATCACCAAAAGGATGTATCTTTTCAAATTTACTATGAATGTGAGCAATACGAGAAATAACATCCTTATCTTCACGATTTATCTCTTTTATCAGTTTTTTTATTAATGAAGGGACTTTCAAATAATTGGCTGTTGGCACATTGGCTCCGACAATGCGTACCGCATGAGTACGATAAGAACCAGCATCTTTTCTGATGCCATTCATTAAAATAGAATGGAGTCTTAAAATAAAACTTTCACTAATCTTTTTATCAAAGTTTTTGAGTCGATCCAATAAATAATGGAGGGCAGCCTGATGATTTTTGACTTCTAGTTGTTCTATTATGCTTTTATCTGCTAACGCAATATTATCAAACAAAATAGCTTTTGTTTCACTTTCAGTTAATGTGCTGCCTTCAACACGATTAGTATGATACGTCAAGGAAAGAATTAGCTGATCGTAAATATCAGAATTATTTAAAATCAGATTTAAAATATTTTTAAACTTATTCTTAAAACTCAAAACAGCCTGCTTCTTGGCAGTTAAAATATCCTTTGGTATTTTTTCTTGGCCTGTATAGCGAAGAAATAAATCATTAATCCTGTCCTGAGCTTTCTCGCGAGGCAAAGACCGCCCATTAATCCAGGCGTTAAAAGCAACAAAAGACACTCCCAGTTGTTTGGCTAATTTCTCCTGACTTAAATTAGAAACTTTCTTTATCAGCTTTAATTTTTGAGGAATATTCATACACTTACCTTATATAAAACTTTATAAAGTTTGTCAATATTAAAATAATTTATAAAGTTTCCGAATTTTGGATGCCAAACATCAATAAAATCGGTTGACACCTGGTATCAACCGACCTAACTATAATTCATTTAGTCTTAATCATTTTGTCTCTTACTGTATGTCTTGCTTTTTCTTCTCTCAACACTTAAAACTTTAATCTGACTTTTTGTTTTATAAAAGATAATACGCAAGCTCGCTTTCCTGATACGAAAAATATCATTTCTTCCTTTTATTTTTTTTAAATCCAAGCCTTGAAAATCCTTATTATTTATCTTAACAAGAAGTTCTTTTATGTCAGCTCTTTCTTTTGTTTTTAATTTATTCAATGCTTTCTTTATCTTATCCATAAAAAATTATATGCGTTTTAATAATTCTTTAATGTCAACTCCTCCCTTTTTTATTTTTGTAAAATCTATTGCTTCCTCCCAAAGACAATCCTCGACAGGAGAAATCCTAAATAATGGTTTAGATCTTTTAAAAACAATAAAAGACTTGCCTTCTCCTACCTTTTGGGCATAGCTTTGCATATTTTCTCTTAAGTTTTTGAGGTTTATAATATTTTCCATAAGATTTATATTTGTTTAACTTTAGATTATCTTAAGTTTACCTTTCCAAGAGAGTCCTGTCAAGCTTAAATTGGCACTATGATTGAATAGCATGCAAGGGAGAAAACTCAAAATAATCTTTTTCATCAAACCAAGCACACCTAAAATCCCCTACTTTTATATTAGTCCTACAACTAAGACCTAAAGCGTAAGAAACTAATTGAGCAAAAGGCTTTACCTTTTTTGCTCCCGGTTTATAGTCAAGAATATATATAGTTCCATTTCTAATCTGGACAAGATCAATATGGCCAGTTACAGGATGATTATTATTAAATTTAAGAGAAAAACCTTTTTTCTTAAAATGACCAACATCATCTCCTGTAAGGTAAACAGGAACTTCTACTGCTATCGTTGAAGAATCATTTAGAAGCATAAAATCCTGAACTTTCTCATGTCTTTCGTAGTTATTTCTTGCCAAAGCTAATGCATATTCGGTCAGAGGTTTTGAAAAATCATCTTCAAAACTTTCAAAAGGAATAGATCCTCCTATCTTTGCTCTAGAGGCTCTTTGTTCTAAATCACCGCTTTTCCCATTAAAAATATCATGAGGAAAAGAAACTTTATTATTATTCTCTGGGCAAGTTTTTCTTTCTTTGGCTATCCACTCAAAATATCTTTTAAGCAATCTCGCTTTATTCCGATTTCCATTTTTTTCTTCCATATCAATCTTGGCTCTATGGTATTGAAATTTATATGTCTGCCTATGGTGAAAACTTTTAGAAAAAATTAGATTTTGGGGATTATAAAGAATTGACGCCTCCTTCCTTATCTCCGAATAAGTGCAAACATCTTTATATTCTTTCACCCAAGAACGAATTGTCTTTAAAGAAACTTTCAATTTAAATTTCTTTTCAATTCTTTCTTTCGTCTCTTCTAAAGAATAACCAAGATTATATATTGAAATCCCATTCAGAACTACATTTTCATAATTAATATTTTGTTCCATTTTGTATCGGTTGATACCTGGTATCAACCGTTTAAAATCAGGGTCAAACCCTGATTAAATCTATGCAGGGTCAAACCCTGATTAAATCGAGATTCATTTTAGTAATAATTTAAGGGTTAACGTATCTTAACAAATATTTTCGTAATGATGAAATTGATCAACTTTATGATCTTCATTTAAAACTATACAAACCGCATCAATTCTAAAAGGACCTTTCCAATCATTAAAAGCCACAAAAGCTTGTGCTCCTCTTTTTAATCGCCATCTCTTTTCTTTATTTATTGTCTCTTCCGGTGAACCAAAATTATCCCCTACTCTCGTTCTCACTTCAACAAAAACCAGAAAATCTTTTTTTCTGGTAATTAAATCAATCTCTGAATATTTTGTTTTAAAATTCTGGGAAATAATTTTATACCCTTTCTTTTCTAAAAAACGTTTTGCAATATCCTCCCCCAAATTCCCTGTCTTTAAATTAAACTTTTTATCCATTTTTATGTCGGTTGACACCTGGTGTCAACCGCTCAAGAACAGGGTTAAACCCTGCATGTTAAAATTAGC
>CAZHQQ010000026.1:3970-6602 GCA_964534925.1 uncultured Candidatus Saccharibacteria bacterium
TTTGTTGAATTTCCCTGGCTTTTTCCACACGGCCTCTAATGATTTCTGAACTTTCCAAAAATTTTGAAACCCTCTCGTCTTGAGAAAGTTTTTCTGTGTTAACAGAAGGCACCTCAATATGTAAATCTATCCTGTCTAAAAGAGGTCCCGACACTCTTTTTCTGTATCTTTTAATTTCCCGAGGAGTGCAGGTACAGGCTTTTGTAGGATGATTTAAATATCCGCAGGGACAAGGATTAGCAGAAGACACCAGCATAAACTTTGCAGGATAATTAACTCTTCCATTAGATCTAGTAATAGAAATATTACCATCTTCCAGCGGTTGACGCAGAGATTCTAAAACAGAACGAGGAAACTCATTAAATTCGTCTAAAAACAAAACTCCTCTATGCGCCAAACTAATTTCCCCGGGATGAGGTTTATTCCCACCTCCGACAAGCCCAACCAGCGAAGTGGAATGATGCGGAGTTCTAAAAGGACGAATCCTAATTATAGAACCTCCAGCCGGAATATTACCCGTAACAGAATAAATTTTGGTAACTTCCAATGATTCTTTCTCGTTCAGTAAAGGGAGAATTCCCGGAAGCGCTCTGGCCAGCATAGTTTTTCCAGAGCCCGGACTTCCTACCATTATAATATTATGTCCTCCAGATGCCGCAATCTCCATTGCTCTTTTCGCTTGTTCTTGACCCAAGATTTCTGCCATATCAAACTCAGCCGTTTGACGTTTCAAAACACCTTGCACTTCTTGATATTCAATTGGTTTTATTAATTGCTTACCCAACAAATGAGCCATAATCTGTGAAAGCCTTTCTACGGGATAAACATTTATTTCTTTAAAAACAGCAGCTTCGTTTGCAGATTGTTTTGGAACAAAAACATTTTTGAATCCTGCTTCTTTGGCAAACAATGCCATCAAGAATACTCCGCGAGTATGTCTAAGAGAACCATCCAAGGATAGCTCGCCAAAAAACAAAGATTTTTCAGGTATTATACACTGAGTAACGGCCGAAAGAATACCTATCGCAATCGGCAAATCATAAAAAGATCCTTCTTTAGGAATATCAGCTGGGGCTAAATTTACCGTAATTTTCTTTGAAGGAAATTCTATGCCAGAATTAGTAATCGCAGTCCTAACCCTCTCTTTACTTTCATCTACCGATTTTCCGGCAAGTCCAACAATTTCAAAAGTAGGCATTCCCCTATTTGCTATATTTACCTCTACATCTACACCTAAGGTTTCAAGCCCAACATTTAAAGCAGATAAAATTTTAATTAACATATGTTTTTGTTATTAATCCGCCAACCGGTTCCGTCAGCCGGCGGATTAGTAATTAGCAATATATTTTCCTCCTTCCTGAGAAATTAATCCTTTCATTGTCATCAAAGAAAGAATGGTTCCAATTTTTGAAGATGGAATTTCAAACATTCTTGAAAGAGCGTCTATTTCCATTGGCTCTCTTTTTAAAATTTCTAAAATCTTTTTTTCTAATCCTTCCGCTTTTTGAAAATTTAAATTATTTGAATCAGATTTTTTAATATCATAAAAATCCAATATATCTTGAGCACAGGTTACAATTGAAGCTCCATTTTTTATGAGCTGATTCGTTCCTTCTGAAACCTTGCTACTAGTAGGACCTGGCAGGGCAAAAATTCTTCTTTTATATTTTTTGGCAAAACCAGCAGTAATTAAAGATCCGCTCTTTAACGCGGCCTCTACGACAAAAGTACTCTTTGAAAGTCCAGCGACTATCCTATTTCTTTTTGGATAAGTCCAAATATCCGGAGGGAAATCTTTTTCAAATTCCGAGATTATCAATCCCTTATTTTTTAAAATATCATCATATAATTCTCCTTGATATTCTGGGTGTACTATATTCACTCCGCAAGGCATTACAGCTATAGTCCTGCCACCACCATCCAATGATGCCCTATGAGAAGTTGCATCAATACCGTACATAAAACCAGAAACTATAGTAACCCCGGCCGAGGCTATATCTCTTACCATTTTTTCCGCAATCCTTCTTCCGTAACTAGTCATCCTTCTGCTTCCCACCACTGCCAAACAATTTTCAAATATATCTTCGTCCCAATTTCCTCTATAATATAATCTTTTGGGAGGACTTTTAATCTCCTTTAACGCTTTGGGATATTTTTTATTTTTTATATCAACAACTCCCTCTTCCATGGTCCTGAAGTGTCGAGGTTTAACCTTAACACTCTAATAATAAATTATACTGTGCGAGCAAGGGTAAGACCCCACACCTTTTTTGCTCCGGCTCTCTTTAAAACTTTACAGCATTCTTTCATGGTAGCGCCCGTCGTCCAGATATCATCAATTAAAACTAATTTCTTTGGTATTTTGTTTTGGCCTTTTTTAATACTAAAAACTCCTTCTATGTTTTTTACCCTTTCTGCTTTATCCAATTTCGCTTGCGATTCTGTTCTCTTTACTTTCTCAAGCAAAGGCACTACTTCTAAATTAGTTATTTTACTTATTTCTCCTGCTATTAATTTGGACTGATTAAATCCTCTCCTCCATTCCTTTTTATCATGCATCGGTACAAAAGTAATAATTGGTTTTTCGGAAAAAAGAAAAGAGAAAAAAGAAGCAAATCTAGCTTCATCTTTT
>CAZHQQ010000027.1:0-2919 GCA_964534925.1 uncultured Candidatus Saccharibacteria bacterium
AAATATCTTTTTCTAAATGATCTAAATATATCTTTAGACCATTTTTGTTTCTCTCGTAAGAAAGCTCTGAAAACCCCTGAGGATTTGTTTTAATAAAAATAGTTGCCTTTTTTGTTGTCAAAAATTGAAATTTTTGAGGTATTTTATCAAAAAATAAACTTGTTTTTTTCCCTAATTTCTTTAAAGTATAAAAAAGGGCGTTCCCTGCGCAGAAAACGTCTCCTTCTTTCAAGTTAAATTCGTAACTTTCTGGTAAAAATATATGAATGTTCTGAGATTTTTTAATTATTTCTTTAGCTTGAGTCATCATTTGATTAAAAAACCATTTTTGTCGTTTACTTAACTTACCCTATTCCAATCTATGAGTCAATACTTAAGTTTAAGTTCTCTTGAGACAAAGAGAATAGGAAGAGAGCTTGCGAAAAAGGTTCTAGAACTTTCTAGAAAAAATAAAAAAGCAATCATTATTGGTTTAAAAGGAGAACTAGGAGGAGGTAAAACAACTTTTCTTCAGGCTTTTGCTAGCGGATTAGGAATAAAAGAAAAGATATTGAGCCCCACTTTTGTTATTTACAGGAGATATAAAATAAAAGATGGGAACTTCTATCATTTTGATTGTTATAGAATTAAGAAATCGGAAGAAATGGTTAGCCTGGGATTCAATAAAATCATTAAGGAAGAAGGAAGCATTATAGCGTTAGAGTGGGCTGACAAGATAAGAGAAATAATGCCCTCAGACAGCATTTGGGTTAATTTTTCTTTTTTAAAAGAAAAAGAAAGAAAGATAATAGTTAATCTATGAAGAAAAACAAAAGAAAACTAATTATTATAGATTGTAATTCTGTAATACACAGAGCTTATTATGCTTTGCCTCCTTTAAAGGATAAGAAAGGAGAGGTAGTTAATGCTGTTTATGGATTTCTTTTGGTTTTTTTGAAGGCATTAAAAGAATTTAAACCCAATTTTATTACAGCTTGTTTCGACCTTCCAGGACCCACTTTTAGACACAAGGAATTCAAGGAATATAAGGCGAAAAGACTCAAGGCGCCAGAAGAACTTTATCAGCAGATGCCAAAAGTTAAAGAGGTTTTGAGATTATTTAATGTTCCGGTATTTGAAAAAAAAGGATTTGAAGCAGATGACCTAATTGGAACATTGAGCACTTTTACAGAAAAAAAAGGAGCTAATTTAGAAGCTATTATTTTGAGCGGTGATTCGGATGTGTTCCAACTTTTAAATAAAAATGTCAAAGTATATAGTTTAAGAAGTGGAGTTAAAAACACTATTCTTTACGATACTGAAAAATTCAAAGAAAATTATGGATTTTTACCAAGCCAAATGGTTGATTACAAAGCTTTGAGAGGAGATGCTTCTGATAATATCCCAGGAGCTCCTGGAGTAGGAGAGAAAACAGCTATCAAAATTTTAGAAGAATTTGGTGACATTGATAATCTTTATAAAAACTTAAAAAAGAAAACTGATTTAAAAGAAAGAATAAAAGAGATTTTAATAGATAACAAAAAACAGGTTCTTCTTAGTAGACATTTGGCTAAAATTAAACTTGACGTGCCCTTAAAATTTAATATTAAAGATGGCGAATGGAATAAATATAGCAAAGAAAAAGTCATTCGTTATTTTGAAAAGATGGGATTTGAAAGTTTGATAAAAAGAATTCCTGGAGAAGAAAACAGAGGAAAATTGAAGCTTTGGTGAAAATTATTTAGATAACTAATAACTATCCGTCAGTTGAAATACGAAATACCTAATCCGCCGGCTGGCGGACGAGATACTTTTATCAGGCCCTGATTTTATTTTAAGAGAACGGTTTTCTGTTAGTTTAAAAAAGAGAAAATGCACGGGTTTAACCCGTGTATTTTTACGAAAGGAGTTTTATTAATTGTTTAAATTTGATAGAATACAAAAAGAACATCTTAGGAGTCATTGGAGCTCGGGATTGTTTTTTGGCATTGATCTAAATTATTTATAAACTACATTAAATTGATGAAAAGATATTCTTTAAGGACAATTATTTTAGTTTCCTTTCTTATTATAGGGATTGGGACTTCGGCCATTGTCTATTTTTTTATTGATCAACAAAAAGAAGAATTGATTAATGCTTCTATTGACGAAAAGACTCACTTAGCGCAAATTGTTAATGAAACAATGACTTCTTCTGAGTGGGTTGAAAGATTTGCTTTAATCCCTGGCATAGAGAAGGCTTTTCTTATTGAGTTGGCAAGTTTTAGAGATGTTATATTTATAAGAGTGGTAAATTCAGATGGGACAATACACAAGAGTAATATTAATAGTGAATGGGGAAAAATTATTAATGATCCTGATATTTCCGAAGTAATAAGGAGTGGTGATGGGAAAATAAAAGACCAAATTTTTAAAGGAGAAAAAATAAAAGTGATTATTCACCCTGCTTATCATGAAAAAACTATTTGGGTTGGATTTTCGATGAAAGGAGTGGAGGGAGAAATACACCAAATGTGGTTTAGAAATCTTTTCATTACGTGGGGAGGGCTATTGGTTTTAATTCTTTCTCTTTTTCTTCTCATAGAACATAATGTTATAAATCCAATTAAAAAAATAATCTCTGTTTGTAAAAAAGTGAGAAAAGGTGACTTAAGGGCTGAAATAAAAACTTCTTCCAGAACTGAAATTGGAGACCTTGCTGATGTTTTCAATAAAACAATTAAAGATTTAAGAATATCAAAGGAAGCCCTAGAGGAATCGGAAGCCGTTCTTAAGATAAAGGTTAGGGCAAGGACTAGGGAATTGGAAGAGTTAGCAGAAAATTTAGAAGACAAGGTTAAGGAAAGAACAAAAGAATTGGAGAAAAGGATTAAAGATCTTGAGATGTTTCATAAATTAACCGTGGGGAGAGAAATGAGAATGATAGAACTTAAAAAAGAA
>CAZHQQ010000027.1:3019-6515 GCA_964534925.1 uncultured Candidatus Saccharibacteria bacterium
AAAAAAACAAGAAAAAAAATAAAAGGTCGTTCATCTTAAAAAAATTAATTATTAATATGTTAGAAAAACAACTTTCAAAAGAAGCTAAATGGTTTTTGAGAAACCTTCAAATTATTCAAGATGACTTTGCAGGTAGTATTGGTGGACAGATTGTGACTACCGATAGGGAAGGGAATCTAATTACTGAAATGAGCGGGGCTCAAGAAGCTTGTAAAATGATAGCAGAAACAGAAAAAGGAAAACAAAGATGTCAAGAAGCATATAAAAATGCACTTTCTTTAGTAAAGTCGCTAAAGGAGCCAGCGTTTATGGATTGTCATGCTGGGTTTGCCTCGTTATGGGTTCCCATCAAGATAGACGGGCAAATAGTAGGTTCTGTTACTGGTTGTGGCGGGCGTTTTGAAAAGGGAGAAAGCGAGGAGGAATTAGAAGAAAAGTATTTAAAGATTGCAGAAGATCTTGGTATCGAAGACAAGGAATCTTTTGTAAAGGCCTCAGTTCAAGGTATTTCTCCTGTTACTCAAGAAGAGATGAAGGAAAGGTCAGAACGATTAGTGAAATTAGTAGGAGTCTTAGCCGAAGAGACTGCTTTAAAAGAATTATTCAGCATAGAATAGAAATTACAAGAGAAAATATGGATTCAGTATCAAAAGAAAATCTTAACACGATTAAAAAGAATAAAGGAAAAATTATAGGTCTTTCATTGAAGAAAGATCGAGAGTTTGTTTTAGAAAAAGAAGGAGAAGAAGGATTAAATAAGGTAGAAAAAGAAATGGAAAAGATGGGATATGTTTTGAAAACAGAAGATATAGGTAATTATGAATGGTATCCTGTCCAATTTGATTCTCTTTTTCTTCTTTTGTCTAAATATTTTTTTGATTGGGATGAAGAGATAATGAAAGAGTGGGGACGTTGGGCTGCGAAAACTCATTTTCTTGCGAGGATAATGGCAAAGTTTTTTATTTCAAGAAAAAAGTTGACAGAAATGGCTAATCGTCTTTGGAGAAAGTATTATACTCAAGGGACCCTTGAAGTAAAATTTGATGAGAATAACAATTTTGGTATCGCGGAAATAAAAGATTTTTTATTGGTTCCCTCTCATCGTCTTTACTTAGAAGGATATTTTTATCAGATTGCCTCTCTTGTTATTTCTTCCTCTAAATTAAAGGTAGTGCAGGTTAAAGATAAAGATAAGAAAAATCATCGCTTTAAGATAACCTGGTAAAAATATGTCAAAAGAAACCGAAAAACTTCTTCAGATGGCTAATAATGACTTAAGGGATCTTGATTTGTACATTCAAGAGCTTTCTGCTTTTCTCCCTTTGGCTATCTGTGCCGTTAATCCCTTTGGTCTTTTAATTACCATTAATTCGGCATTTCAAGACCTAACTGGCTATAAAGAAGCTGAAGCTATTGGGAAGAGAATGGAAAAGATGTTTGCCAACGGTAAAGAGTTTAGGGATTTAATTTCTAGCGAGAGCGTCCTTAAGAAGAAAAAGCAGAAAAGAAAAATGATCCTTCTTGTTAAAAGCGGGAGAGAGATTCCCGTGAGTATGTCTATTTCTGCCAGAAGAGACGAGAACGGTGAATTTATTGGATATTTTATAGCTCTTCTCGACATTGAAGATTTTGAAAAATTGAGGGAGAGTTTAGAAAAAAAAGTAAAAGAAAGAACAGGAGACCTTGAAAGAAAAACAGAAGAACTAAGAGAATCAAGAGTTGCTCTGATGAATGTCCTTGAGGACGTAGAAAATGCAAGAATGTTAGCAGAGGAGGAAAAAAATAAGACCATGGCAATTATTACAAACTTCTCGGACGGTCTTCTCTTCTTTGATTTTGAGAATAAACTTTCTCTTATTAACTCTCAGGCAAAAAGCTTTTTTAATATTAAATCAAGCAAACTAATAGGTAAAAGACTATCTGAATTTTCAAAAAAGTCAGCGTTGGATCCTCTCGTTGACATTATCAAAAACTCTAAAAATTCTAGGATAAAAGAAGTTTACAGGGAAGAGTTGAACCTGAAAAAAAATGTCTTCTTTGAAGTATCTACTATTTTTCTCAAGAGAGATAAGAAAAAAATAGGGAGTTTGATAATTATACATAATGTCAGCAGGGAAAAAGTGGTAGAAAGATTAAAAACTGAATTTGTTTCTCTTTCTGCCCATCAATTAAGAACTCCTTTATCAGCAATCAAATGGACATTAAGAATGCTCTTAGATGGTGACTTAGGAAAGGTTAACCCAGACCAAAAGGAATATATAGAGAAGACATATAAATCTAACGAGAGGATGATAGCTCTCGTAAACGATCTTTTAAATGTGACAAGGATTGAAGAAGGAAGGTATCTTTATAGAAAGACGACAACAGAGATTCAACCATTGATTGAATTTGTTATTTCATCTCTTAGGGATAAGATAAAAAAACAGAAGATTAAGCTGAAATTTATCAAACCAAAAAAGAAGGTTTCTAAAATTAAAGTTGATGTTGAGAAAGTAAGAATGGCGATATATAATATTATCAACAATGCTATTTCGTATACTCCTCATGGAGGGAAAGTAGATGTTTCCTTGATGGGAGAAAAGGATGGTGTAAGAGTTGAAGTCTCAGATAATGGGATTGGTATACCTAAGGATCAACAAAAGAGAGTTTTTAGTAAGTTTTTTAGGGCAGGCAATGCGGTAAGAGAAGAAACAACGGGGACAGGGTTAGGTCTCTATATTACTAAGAATATTATTGAAGCCCACAATGGTAAGGTCTGGTTTGATTCAAAAGAAGGAAAGGGAACTACTTTCTATTTTACTATCCCCTTTACGACCAATCATTGATTTTTATTTGAATAATTTACTTTAAAGGTTTAAAATATAATAAGATAAAACAATAATTAAACTATGGCAAAAAAAATTTTATTAATAGAAGATGAGCAGATTATAGTTGATCTTCTTCAAAGAAAACTCACAGAAGAAGGGTATAATGTTGCCTTAGCTAAAGATGGAGAAGAAGGAATCAAAGCAATGAAAGCAGAAAAACCAGATCTTATTCTTCTTGATATCGTTATGCCCAAGATGGGTGGTTTGGAGGTTATGGAAGAAATGCAAAAAAATCCTGATCTCAAAAGAATCCCCGTCATAATTGTTTCTAATTCTGGTCAGCCCGTTGAATTAGATAGGGCAAAAAAATTGGGGGCCAAAGATTGGCTCATAAAAACAGAGTTTGACCCTCAGGAAGTAATTGAGAAAGTTGTTAATCAAATAGGTAAATAAAATATTATGGCAAAAAAAATCTTAATAGTTGAAGATGATAAATTTTTAAGAGAACTTATCACCAAAAAACTTAAAGACGAGGGATACGAAACTGTTGGTGCGGCAGACGGAGAGGAAGGAGTAGAAAAAGTCAAAAAGGAATCTCCCGATATAGTTTTATTAGACTTAATTCTTCCTGGAATAGATGGTTTTGAGGTTCTGTCAAAAATCAAAGAAGATCCTGCTCTTTCTTCTAT
>CAZHQQ010000028.1:0-4558 GCA_964534925.1 uncultured Candidatus Saccharibacteria bacterium
ACTATTAATCAAAAACGCTTATTAGAAACACGAACAAAATTTAAGGAATTACAAAATGCTATTAGCTTTTTACAAAAGAAATCAAAAAAGAAACTGCTTAAGGGACAAGAAAAAGAAATCTTAGATTTACTTGGTGAGTATTCTAAAACATTAAATATTTTGGAGCAGTACGACAAAGGGAAAGTCAAAAAGACAAAAGGGCAAAAAGGTAAATTCATTTTGAAATATAATAATTGTAAAGATATTATAGTCAAGATAAAAGAGAGCTTAATAGCAAAGAAACAAGCAAGTAATTTTTTTGGTACGGAACCTGAAAAAAAGTTTGAAACTATTATAGAAAATTTGAGACAAACATTTGCTGGGAAAGAACTTTATAAAACCATTGAAGAAAAAGCAGCTCATTTGCTTTATCTTACAATTAAAGATCATCCGTTTATTGACGGGAATAAAAGAATTGCATCATTTTTATTTGTTTACTTTTTAGATAAAAATGATTATCTTTATCGCGAAAATGGAGAAAAGAAAATAAATAATAATGCTCTAGTCGCTTTAGCGCTTTTGGTTGCTGAAAGCAATCCAAGAGAAAAAGATATTTTGGTTAGAATAATTATGAATCTTACAAGCAAAAATTAAGACATTAAACCAATTAATTAAGAAATAAAATTAATAGGGTGTTGATGTTTAACCTCGGCAGGTGATCGAAGCCCGGCCTTAACTAGCTAAAAGTCAAAAAATTAGAAAAATAAGTTTAAATAAAGATATGAAGAATATTATTAAATTTTTATCAGTAATAGGAGTATTTGTCGGGTTTTTTATTACTCTCAATGCTCTTGGCTTTCTATCAAATTTTCTTTTCTTGGTACATCCGGTAGGGGATACTCTTGCGTTGATCTCTTGGGGTAGTTGGTTAACTAGTCTTCTTGTTAGCATTTTAATAGTTATCATGGGAATATCATGTTCCATCAATTCTCACAGCATATATTTCCAACTTGCTAAAAGTATTAAGAGTAGTAAAAAATTAATATTTCTAGGATTTTCTCTTTTAACCATAACTACCTCTTTATTATTAAATTCATTCTCCAATCCTATGGTTTTGGAAAATCAAAATAAAGCATTATTAATCTTGAGAGCATTTTTTATAGGAAATCCATTCTTTACTCCAGGGATAATAATCTTACTCATTGGTCTGTTTTCTTTAAAGTATAATAAGTCAAAGTTTAAAGAAGAGATTGACACTGAAGAACAGAAAAAGTTTAGTAAAAAATTGAAACGATTAAGTCTAATAATAGTTATAATTATGTTAGGATTTACGGCATTCAATTTGTATAGAAACAGTACAATCAATAACGAAACTAATGATGTGGCTAATTCTTCAGAAAATTTGGAACAAATAAATAGAGTCAAAAATATAAGAATTATTACAGATATTAGTCAAGCAAGAACAGTGATGTCTATAATCTATGATACTGATGGCAATTATGATAATTTTAATTATTCTAACAAAGACATAAATACGCTTTGTTTAGATATGGTAGCTAAGAATCCAGAAGAAGGAGCTATCCCAATAGTTACTATCTCTCCAGAGAGGGATTCTGAAAGCGCCTGCATTTACTTTTTATCAAACGATCAAAATAATAAGGATTATTGGTATTGTGCTGATAGTTTGGGGTACGCAGGATATTGCAGCGAATCTAAAAACGATCCATCAGTCACTTGCAGAGCAGACAAGACAAGTGCTTATTGTCCTTCTAGTTGTAAATAAAGTGTTGAGTTAAATCTACCAAAATCAATTTATGAGATTGGTTGATCCTAGGGATCAACCGATTCAAAAATGTTTTTAAAATGTTATCTACAAACTTTAAAAATGTAATAAAATTTATTTTTGAGAGAGTAAAAGATAAAGATATTAAATGGGCTTTTATTGGCAGTGCGAATATGTCTTTACAGGGGATTGATATTGTTCCGAATGATTTAGATATTATAACCAATCCAATTGATTTAAAGATTTTTAACGAACAATTCAAAAGATATATTGTTAAGCCTATTTCTGAGAAACCTCCTTTTAAAAAAGGATATCCCGTCTTTTATGAATTAAAGTTAGAAATTGAAGGGGTAAATGTTCATGTTTTAGGAGAAGATGATAAAGACGTTTATTTTGGTAAAGTTAAAAGGGGTGACGTTGTTCTAGTAAAACTAGATAACATGAATATTCCATGCTTATCCTTAGAATCAGAAGCAAAAGCTTATTCTGAAACTGACAGAGAAGATAAGGCTAATTTGATAAGAAACTATTTAAGTAAAGAAAACTGAAGAAATGAAATTTATTTGGCATAAAAGTTCAAACTTTTTATTTTTAAAACCAATTACTCAAGTATACGGGGTATGCTTTGACAGTAAAGGAAACATTTTAATTATCTCCAGTGATAACAATAGTTGGAATATTCCAGGAGGAACACCAGAAGATGATGAAACGCCAGAACAAACATTAAGACGCGAGCTTAAAGAAGAAGCTGATATGGTCATCGGCGAGAATTCAATGATTGGTTATTACAAAGTTGTTTCAGGAGAATCTGTGATTTACCAACTTAGATTCGCTGCTTTAATTAAAAAAAAGAATAAATTAACGATTGACCCTGCTTCAGGGGTAATGAATAAAAGAAAGTTTGTTCTGCCAAATGAATTTTTCAAATATATTAAGATAAAAGATTATCGTCCAATGTTAGATGAAGCTATCAGTTGGTTTGAGGGGGAATAAGGACACAGGGTTGATTAAGGCTTAACCTCTACCAGGGTTGAGTCCCACTTCCAGTTGACCGAGAACGGTTCTCGGTCAACTTCTCAGTCATTTGTTAGTGGTTGATACCAGGTATCAACCGATTAAAAAGATATATGAACCAAAAAATTGATAAAATTAAGAATATTTTATGAAATTTAATAAATTAATTCCCGAGTTAGGTGTATCTAATTTTAAAAAGAGTTTAAAATTCTATACTGAGATTCTTGAATTTAAAATTGAATACAAAAGAGATGAATCTAAATTTGCTATGATTTCCTTCCAAGGAAGCCAGATAATGGTTGAGGAAGTCAATAATAATTGGAATATAGATAAATTAGAATATCCTTTTGGAAGAGGGATCAATTTTCAAATAGAAGTTGATAAAATCCAACCAATTTTAGATAATCTTAAGAAACATAATTATCCGATTTTTATTAAACCTAAAGAAAATTGGTACAGACAAGACAATCAACTTCTTGGGAATAAAGAATTTCTAATTAAAGACCCAGATGGTTATTTATTAAGATTTGCTGAAGATTTAGGAACAGAAGCCTTATAGGGTTGGCCTAAAGTCCAATGTTGATGGAGATTTAACCTCAATCAGGGTCAAACCCTGCATAGAATAATCAGGGTCAAACCCTGCATTAGAAGTGTCGATGTTTAACCTCAATAGCTTTGTTTGCCGGTTGACACCTGGTATCAACCGGCTATAAAATTATGGAAGGAGAAATTAACTTTGAAGAATTAAAAAAGTTTATATCTGAATCAAGAAGGAATACTTATGCTGGAGAAGGGGGATTGATCGAGAAGCCTTTTTTAGAGGGTTCTCATCAACTTGAATACAAAGAGGGTAAATATTTTTATCGGGATATCTTTTTTTCAGGAAAGGAAAATTTTATTGGTCAAGAAGTTGTCTATTTTAATGATAGTCCAATTTGGAGTATGGTTTATTCCGGTTCTGCCGAACCAAAAGAAACAACCCCTTTTCTTAAAAAATCATTATCAATTTTATCTGATAAGTGCCGCTTTAATGAAAATTGTGAGTTTAATGAGAATGACTTTAGATATAAGAATAAAGGAGAAGGAAGAATTGAGCAATTTGGCGGAGAAGAACAAATCTTTTTAAAAGATATAAGTGTTTATAAATTAAATTATCACGGAGGATTAGTTTCAAAGTAGATTAGTGGAGGTTTGACTTGAATCATGTTGACCGGTATTTTTTATACCAATATTAACCTATAATTCATTCTATATTATCAGTTGACAAAGTTATGTTTTATGTGTTATTACTGAAATAGTATATTAACAAAATTATTTAACGAGCTTGGATCAAAAATAATAAATAGAAAGGAGACAATACAAATGTTAAGTTATTCAGCTGTTCCAAAAAAGAATCTTAAATCAGCGGCTTATCGTTCTGTAAATGGTAATATAGTGATAGTAAATTTAAGAAATCGTACTATCAATATATTAAATTCTGTAGCCAGTAGAATTTGGGAATTAGTAGATGGTATTAGAACAAACGAAAATATTATCAAAAAGATTTATCAAGAATTTGATGTTGGAGTTTTAAAAGCGAAAAAAGATTATATGATTTTTTTATCAGACATGAAGGAAAATAATTTAATTTCTTCTCCTGATGAAATAATGGAAGCGAGAAAAATATCTATAGAGAGTTTCGAAAAGACAAGTGAGAATATTTTTGGGAAATTAAGAGAATTGGTTGCAAAGAATAAGATTCCTTTAATGGGTCATCTTGATCTAACATATAAATGTAATCTT
>CAZHQQ010000028.1:4658-6494 GCA_964534925.1 uncultured Candidatus Saccharibacteria bacterium
GAGATGGTGGCGATAAGTATATATAGTAGTAATCCAAAAATACATGACGAGATTACAGGAATGCCTGGCTCATTCTTCAAATCATTTTCAGCTGCAAAATTATTAAGAGAAAAAGGAGTAAACGTCAAAATATCAACCGTGATTATGAAGCAAAACGTAAATGATTATGCTTCCATTGCTGTTTTAGCTAAAAACATTGGCGCTCAATTTCAGGCAGATTATAGAATTAGCCCTAAAACGAACGGTGATAAATCTCCTTTAAAATTTTATATAGATGATCGAGAATTAAGACGGACATTTTTAGACCCTGTTCTTCAAAAGAGAGACGACAACCTAGAAACAGATATTTCATTAGAAGAAGATTACCAAGGAATTTTCAATATTGTTCCCTGTGGAGCCGGACATATGTCTTTCTATGTATCTCCCTATGGAGATGTCTATCCCTGTGTCCAGTTACCAATTCGTTGTGGTAATTTAAAGAGAGAGAGTTTTAATGATGTTTGGAACAATTCGAACCAAATGCTATCTATACGTTCCATAAGGATTATTGACTTGCCTAAGTGTTCGGATTGTAAATTTTTTCAATATTGCCGATTATGTATAGGTCTCAATTATGTAGAAGAAGGAGATATATTTATCCCTTCAAAAAGAGCCTGCAAGGAAGCTAGATTAAGGAAAGAATTAGGACAAAAAAGGAGATGATAATATGAAAAAGGGAAAGAAAGAGAAAAGAAAAAATTACGAAAGACCTTTAGTAAGGTTCGAAAAAGAAGCGAATGAACTTTCCATGAATTGTCCTAGTACCAATGTAAAGTATTGTGGAGTGCCTTTTTCTCCTAAAAAAGGATAATTCATTTTTACGATGCAGGCTCTTTATAAAACCCGAATGATAGATATATGTTCGGGTTTTTTATTTTTAGTTTATTTGATATTATATAGTAATATGAAGTATTCTATAAACTCTATTTTTATTTGTCCCAAATGTAAATCAAGATTGTTTCTCAAAATAAAAGAAAAGACAGGAGAAAGAATCCATAGTGGGAAATTATTTTGTAAAAAATGTAAAAAATCATTTGAAATTATTGATGATATAGTTTGTTTTAAAAAAGTTGAGAAACAAAACAAGAAAACAAAAGAGATTAAAAAAATGAGGGAACTATTTCTTGGTCCTGAATATAATAAAGAATGGTATAAACACTTTTCTAAAAAAGATTTTCTCATTCTTAAAGAAGAATGGAAATTTATGATAGAAAATCTTAATTTAAACGAGAGTAAAATACACTTGGATTGGGCAACTGGGACAGCGAGGTTCCTAAGAAATATTTTAAACAAGACAAAAGCTGAAATAATTGCATTAGATTTTGGTTATCCTAATTGTTTAGGATTGAAAGAATTTTTAAAAAAAATAAAAAGATATTCTCATGTAACTATTATTTATGGAGATGCTAGGAATATGTTTTTTTCTGATGATTCAATTGATAGTATAAGTTCATGGCATGGTCTTAATGAACCCGACATGTTTGATGCAGTAAATGAATCTAAAAGAATATTAAAAAAGAATAAAAAAATAGTGGTTAGTGGAGAGTTTTATGAAGAGGGATCTGAAAGTTTAAAACTTGCAAAGAGAGAAGGAATTGATTTTGCCGAAAAAGATAAAACATATAATTATTTTAAAAAACTAGGATTCAAAAATATAGAATATAAGAAATTTTCAAAAACAAGAGAAACAAGTAGGGAAAATTTTATTCCTAAACATAATGAATATCATACTGTTTATGGAATCAGTGCAAAAAAATGAGAAAATGTAAGGTGAAAAAATCACATAACTTTTTCAAT
>CAZHQQ010000029.1:0-6430 GCA_964534925.1 uncultured Candidatus Saccharibacteria bacterium
ACACGATTTCTTTCTTTTTCTAATTCCTTTTTTAATTTTTCTTTTAGTTCTTTATTCATTTAAAATAATCCTAATTTACTAATTATCCGAATGCTCCGAATAGAGACAAAAGGTGTAATCCTAATTTACGAATTATCCGAATGCTCCGAATGAAAACAAAATGTGTAATCCTAATTTACGAATTATCCGAATGCTCCGAATTTAAAGTAATCCTAATTTACGAATTATCCGAATGCTCCGAATTATATCTATTTTCCATAGACTTCATTCATTTTGTTTCTAGTCACTTCGTCAACTATACCTGTGCCTTCAACCTTACCCCAAGGCTTCAGGATTTCGTCGCTAAATTTTTGTTGAAATCTCTTGACGGCTTCTATGCTAAGAGAACCGAAATATCCGGTAACTATCCCTTCTGGATATAGTTTTGTATCTTTTGCTAGCCAGTTTTGTAAAATTTCAACTTCTACTCCTTCGCTTCCTAATTGAAGTTTTTGCGTTATTTTGCATTTATGATCGACAAGTTCTATTATGCTTTTCTCTGAAGTAGAGATTATAAGATAATCCTTTGTAACAGAATAAGCTAGACCGAAGTTTTCTCCAACAAAAGTTGTATAACGATATGTCTCTTCTGATCGTGTGACTTCTTTGAAACTGTGACTAGCCATTAATTTTTCTTTGCCCATGGTTGAGAACAAAGAGTCAAAGTCTCCTTTCAGCGTTTTTTCCCATTCAATCATAGACTCTCTAATTTCTTTTCTTTCCTTTTCTTTGCTTTTTTCAGGCAATGAAGCTGCTTTGAGTTTTAACATTAAAGCGATTTGGTTATTCTGAGGAGCGTAAGTTAAAAGGGTAAACTCTTGTTCAACTTCTTCGTAAAGCCATTCTGGATCTTCAATGCCAACGCTAGACAGAAAGTCCTCTAAAGTTATTACTTTTTCTCTGTCGATATCTTTTATTATTATTCTAGTAAATATTTTTTCTCCTAATCCCGATCTTAATATTGACGAAAAAGCACTAGGTAAATCTTCTAAAGAAGGAATTTCTCTTGTGTATTTTGCGTTTGTTAAAAGAAGAGAAGGAGGAATTGATATATTTCCAGTTTCATCAGGAGGATTTTCTCCAGGTTCTCCTGTCCCGCCTGGCGTTGAGGTTGCGATAGGATCAGAAGGATCTAAATTAAAAATATCTAAACCAAAAACTAAAATAGCTCCTATTATCGATAATATTAATACAAAAATAACTATTCTTACCCATACCTTTTCAAAAGGAGATGGTTTCGTCTGTAGAACTGGCCTGAAGACTATCTTTTCTTTTTTAGTTTTAACGGGTGGCGGTGTTTTGTCTTTTAATTTTGCCTTTTCCACTCCTATCATTTCTACGAATTTACCTCTTCTTTCTTCTTCTTCTGGGGAAACATTGGTTAATCGTTCAACTATTTTTTCTTTTCTTGATTGATCTCTTTCTTCTTTTTGTTCTATCCCCTTTGCCCTTCCTCTTATGATATTTACATTTTTATCTTCTTTTTCTTTCTGTTCTCTCCCCTCTATATCCTTTTCTTCTTTTTTTGCTATTTCTTTTATTTGTTCAACTTCTTTTTTTTCTTCCTCCGTAAGGATTAAAGGAAGCCTCTTTCCGCACCATCCGCAAAATTTAGCTTCATCGTCTATCTCTTTTCCGCAATTGGGACATTTTTTCATAATTAAAAAGTATTATTTGTTTCCTAAATTTAAGGGCCTTCCACATTGAGTGCAAAACCTTAAGCCCTTTTTGTTCTTAGCTTTACAATGGGGGCATTCTACCGTTTCTGTTTCTTCCTTCTTTTCTTCTTTTTTGTTTTCTTCTTCTGTGCTTTCTGTGTCCCTCTTTTTTTCTGTGTCTTCTGTGTCTTCTGTGTTTTCTGTGTTTTCTTCTGTCTTTGGTCTCTTTTCTGCGAGCTCATAACTTATATCTTTTATCCTATCTCTTCTCTTGTCTTCTTGTCCCATCATCTTCTTGTGCTCTATGTCGAAGAGTTTTATTTCGTTTTCGATTCTTTCAATTATACCTTCAGAGCTCCATTTTTCCGTCTCTATGTCTCTTCTCTTTTCCTCTAACTCCCTTCTCTTTTTCTCTAACTCTCTCTTGTTAGAACTATCAGTGGCAAGTTTTTCTTTTTCTTCTGCTATTTTTATTTCTTGGTTTATCTCTTTTTCTTCCAAGAGAATTTTATCAATTATACTTTGTAAGTTCTTCTTCTTTTTTTCTATGGAGGCCTTTTTGATTATGATTTTTTTCTTTTCATCCTGAATTTTTTCAATCTCTTCGTCTAATTCTTTTTGCTGTTCCTTTAATTGGCCTTTTTTCTGAAGGGCTATTATTTCGTTTAATTTTAACTTAAGTTCTTTTTCTCTTCCTTCAAATTTTCCACTTTTCTGTTCAATTTCTTTAATTCTTTGACTGATTTCTTCTTTCTTTTTATCAAGAGCCCATCTTTTATTCTCAACTTCTTTCCTTATTTCTTCTAATCCCCATCTTTGTTTCTCTACTTCTTTTTCTTTTTTTAGATCTCTTTTTTCTTGCTCCTTCATTCCTTCTATCTTTTCCCCCAGCGCTTCTATTTTTTCTTCTACTTCTTTTTCTTTTTTTGAGATTTCTTCTACTTCTTTTTCTATCTCTATCGTTTTCAAACTAAGAGAATTTTTAATTGTTTCTAATGGTTCCTTTCTTTTATTAAAAATACTTATCTCGCCCTCTATCCTTCTTCTCTCTTCGTCCAAATTTAATAATTTTTCTTTTTCCTTTTCTTTTTCTTCTCGTATCTCTTTCTCTTTTACTTCTTCTTGTCTTTGCTCGTTTTCTTCTCGTATCTCTTTCTCTTTTTCCTCTCTTTCCCTACTCTCCCTTTCTTTTCCTATTGCCTTTTTTGCTTCTTCTTCTGCTTCTATTTTTATTTTCTCGGCTTCTTCCTTAATTCTTTTTATCATTAATTGTCTTCTTGATTCCTCCATTTTCATTTTTCTCTGTTCTTCCTCTATTCTTCTTGTCTTTTCTTCGGCTATTTCCTCTTTTTCTTTTTCCTGTTCCTGTTCAGAGAGTTTTTGATGAGATTCATCTTCTTTAGGGATGACTTCTTCTTTCTCTTGCATAAAAGGTTCCGAGTAAGATTCGCTCTCTTTAGGGACGCTTTCTTTCTTTCTTTTTTCTTCTTCTATTGATTTTTTTCTTCTTTCTTCAGCTATTTTTTTTGCTTCTTCAATCTGTTCCTTCCAATCATTAGAGAGATTTTCTTTTTCAGGAATGTCTCTTGTAAGGATTCCTTTTTGAGGGACCTCTTTTTGTTTGATTTCCTCTTCGGGTTTTTCTTTTTGAGGAGCAGAAAAACCTTGACTTGTCCCTTCAAGTTTTTCAAGGTCTTTTTTCATTGTCCTCACCTTGTTTTTGTCTACTTTTATTTCTTTGAGGTCCGTTATTTTGTCTGGCATAAACTATCTTAAAGATTTTTTAATCTTTTTTCGAAGCCTTTTTCTCAAGATCTTCTTTGGCTTCTTTTACTGAAAGATTTACTCTGCCTTGTTCGTCTATGGATATTATTTTGACAGGCACAGTGTCTCCCACCTTTATTATATCCTCTACTTTATTAACATGAAAGGAGGCGAGACGAGAAATGTGAACTAGTCCTTCTTGGCCAGGAAGAAATTCAACAAAGGCTCCAAAGTCAACTATCTTTTTTACTTTAGATTGAAAAATTTCTCCTACTTCTGCTTCTCTAGTAATATCCCTTATCCAAGAAAGAGCTTTTTCGGCTGATTCTCCGTCTTCAGCTGTAACAGTTGCTATTCCTGAATCTTCAATATCAATTACCACATTACATTCTTCACTTATTTTTCTTATTTGTTTTCCTCCCGGACCTATTACAGTACCAATCTTCTCAGGATTTATCTGAAGTGCAAATATCCTTGGAGCGAAAGGGCTGAGTTCTTCTCTTGGTTTTAATATTGTTTCTTCCATTGTATCAAGAATATGGAATCTTGCATCTTTTGCTCTTATTAATGTTTCTTTTAATATCTTTTCGTTTATACCTGTAACTTTAACATCCATTTGGATGGCTGTTATTCCTTCTCTTGTTCCCGCTACTTTAAAGTCCATATCTCCATAATGATCTTCGGGTCCCTGAATATCTGTTAAGATTCTATAGTCGTTTTCTTTTAATGATTGATTTATAGGTTTGTTTGGATTTGTGATAAGTCCTAATGCAATTCCTGTAGCAAGTCTTTTTATAGGTACGCCAGCATCCATCAAAGCTAAACTTGAACTTGAAATAGATGCCTGACTTGTTGATCCGTTTGAAGATAGTATTTCAGAAACCAATCTCATAGTATAAGGAAATTTTTCTTTTTCTGGAAGAAGTGGCAAGAGAGCTTTTTCTGCGAGCATCCCATGTCCTATTTCTCTCCTACCGGGTCCTCTTAATGGTTTTGCTTCTCCCGAACAGTAAGGAGGAAAATTGTAATGATGCATAAACCTCTTTTCTCCTATAAATTCCATGCCTTGCATAAGTTTCGCATCCTTAGGAGATCCTAACGTAAGAATGGAAAGTGATTTTGTTATTCCTCTTTGAAATATGGCTGAACCATGAGTTCTATTTAGAAGTCCTATTTGGCAAGTTATTTTTCTTACCTCGTCTATTTTTCTTCCGTCAGGTCTTTTTTCCTTTCCAGCGTCAGCCAGTACTATCTCTTCTCTCATAACCTTATCTAATTGGTCTTCAAAAAAATTAGCACTAAGTTTTGGTTTTTCTTCATCTTCTGGATATTTTTCTCCAATAAAAGAAATAAGTTCTTTTTTTAATTCATCTACTTCTTTCATTCCAGGACTATTATAAATAGCGCTTTTAAGTTTTTCTCCCAAAAAGCCCATTATTTCTTTTTCTAATTCTTGGTCAATGTTGGGTAATTCGAATTTGGCTTTTTCTATCCCTTTCTCTTTTACTATCTGTTTTTGAAAATCAAGAAGTTTCCTGAGTTCTGGTTTAGCCCAAAGATATGCTTCTGAAATAATGTCTTCGCTTACTTCCTTTGCCCCTGCTTCTATCATATTAATAAGAAGGTCGGACTCAGACTCTGTGACAGCGAACACAAGATCAAGATTACTTTCATCTCTTTCTTGATAAGTTGGATTCAAAATAAATTTATCATCTTTCTTTCCTATCCTTAATCCGCAGACAGGTCCGTTCCAAGGTATGTCGGAAACGCTTAAAGCTAGAGAAGCAGCTATTAATCCAGGCAAGTCGGCATCGTTTTCTTTATCCCAAGAAAAGCAAGTGATAATAACTTGTACTTCTTTCTTGAACCCCTTTGGGAATCGTGGCCTTATTACTCTGTCTATTAATCTTGAAGTTAAGATTGCTTCATCTGAAGGTCTGTTTTCTCTTCTCATAAACCTTGACCCTAATATCTTTCCTGCAGCGTAGAACTTTTCTTTAAACTCAACTGTTAAAGGGAAAAAATCTTGTCCTCTTTTTTCTTCTCCCATAACGGCCGTTGCTAATACAACTGTGTCTCCGTATCTGACCATACAAGAACCGTTAGCTTGTTCAGCTAACTGGTTAATTTTCACTCCGAATTCTTTTTCTCCGAGCTTTAATTTAAAATCTTCTTTCAACATATTTTATTTTAAAAAGAGTTAGTAGGAAGGTTTTGGCAGAATTGTCTTTCTGAGCAAGTATCTTTTTGGAGCATTTTCCAAATCAATAAACTCATCGGCTCCTTCTTTTATCTTAGAAGAAGAAGATCTTCCAAAAGCAATGACTTCTACTCTTTTTCCTTGATTTCTTAAATATTCTATTAACTGAAGAAAGTCTCCATCTCCGGAGGCCAGAACAACAGTATCAACACTTGGGCATATTCTTATGGCATCAACCGTGATTCCAACATCCCAATCTGCCTTTTTCATTCCTCCATAGTATTCCTGGAGATCTCTTATTCTTGTTTCAATTCCTAATTTAGTTAGTGCTTCAAAAAAAGGTTTTTCTTCTCCTGTTTTTGTTCTCACTACATAACCAAAAGCTCTGATTAACTTTCTTCCTCCCGTAGCTGTTTTTAAAATTTCTTTAAAATTGACCCTAGCTTGGTAGAGATGTTTTGCAGAGTAGTATAGGTTTTGAACATCCATCAAAACTGTTACTCTCTGTTCTTTTTGTTTTGTAACACTCATATTTTGACCTATTTTTTAAGGCCTGTTTTCTTTAAGATACTATTATATTTTCTGACGCTGTGCTCTTTTAAATAATTCAAGAGCTTCCTTCTTCTCGCTACCATTTTTAGGAGCCCCCTTCTTGAATGAACATCTTTAGGATTCTTCTTTAAGTGAGAAAGTAATCTTTTAATCTCTTCACATAAAAGAGCGATCTGGACTTCAGGAGAGCCAGTATCTAATTGATGAAGCTTATGCT
>CAZHQQ010000030.1:0-6286 GCA_964534925.1 uncultured Candidatus Saccharibacteria bacterium
ATTGGCTAAGGGGCCGTTCTCGAAAAACGGTGGCAGAAATGCTTTGCAGGTTCGAATCCTGCCTCCTCCGCCTGAAAATTTTAAAGCACTGAAAGTGCTTAATAATTTTTAGAACTGCCCTGAAAAACATATTGCCTCCGTAAGCGTCTATATTCTCATTTTCTTCTCTCTTATGTTTATATGTTTAAATGTTAGTATGTTTAAATGATTCTTAGTTAATCATATGTTTAAATTTTCAAATAAAAAAAATAAACCATTGTCAGAAAAAGAAATTCTATCTTCTCTTAAAGAATTAAACAAAGAAGTAGGATTTCTTAAAGAAGAATTGAAGGATATAAAAAAGAAGTCAGAAAATCATTTTCAAAAATTAGGATTAGTTAGATTTAATCCTTTTTCTGAAATTGGCGGGGATCAAAGTTTCGCAATTGCCATACTTGATAAAAATAATAATGGTGCAGTTTTAACTTCACATTATTCAAGAGACAACAATCGTGTTTACGCAAAACCAGTGAAAGAGGGAAAATCGACTTATGTTTTAACTAAAGAGGAGAAAATAGCAATAGAAAAAGCAAAGCTATCTCAGGATTAAATTTATGAAAAAAGAAGAAATAAAAAATGAAACTTGTCCTCCTGTTGTTGTTGTTTTGGGTCATGTTGACCATGGGAAATCGAGTCTTATTGAAAAAGTAAAGGAGATTAAAATAACAGAGAAAGAGTCAGGGGGAATAACTCAACATATTGGAGCTTATCAAATTGAGCATTCTTTTTCTTCGGAAGGAGGAAAGAAAAAAAAGAAAAAGATTACTTTTCTTGACACGCCTGGTCATGAAGCGTTTAAAGCCATAAGGTCAAGAGGAGCAAGGGTTGCCGATATTGCCATTTTAGTAATAGCTGCGGAAGAAGGCGTTAAGCCTCAAACCAAAGAAGCTATCTCTTATATTAAAAAAACAGGGATTCCTTTGATCGTTGTTTTAAATAAAACAGATAAGTCAGAATCTAATCCAGAAAAAGTGAAAAGAGAACTTATTAAAGAGGAAATAATGGTTGAGTCTATGGGAGGAAAGATTCCTTCGGTTGAAGTTTCCGCTAAGACGGGTAAAGGAATCCCAGAACTTTTAGAAATGATATTACTTTTATCAGAGATGGAAGATATTAGGGCTGATTTAAAATGTAAAGTAGAAGGAGTTGTTCTTGAATCTTCTCTTGATTGCAGAAGAGGTCCCATGGCTACTTTTCTAATTAAAAAAGGAGTTTTGAAAAAAGGAGATATTTTAGCAACTTTTTCAACTTTTGGTAAGGTTAAAATTCTTGAAGACTTTCAAGGAAAGTTAATAGAGAAAGTTTTTCCTTCAACGCCTTGTGTTGTTTTCGGTTTTCAGAAAGTTCCGAAAGCAGGAGAAAAATTCAAACTATTTGATAGTATTGAAGATGCTCGTTGTTATGTTGAATCAGAATGCAAAAAGGAAGAAGAGAGAGAGGTGATAGATAATCAACCTGGTAAAAAAATAATTAATCTCATTTTAAAAGGAGATGTGGAAGGATCTCTGGAGGCGATAGAAGGTGTTCTCAAAAATCTTCCCCAAGAAAAAGTAACCTTAAGAATCTTAAAAAAAGAAACAGGAAACATTAACGAATCTGATATAAAATTAGCTTGTTCTAGTAATTCTAAAGTTATTTGTTTTAGGGTTAAAGTTGACCCAATTGCTGAAAAATTAGCGTTAAGAGATAATGTAAATATTTTAAAATTTGACGTGATATATGATTTATCTCAACAGATAAGAAATCTAATGACTTCAGTCTTGAAACCTGAAATCAAAAGAGAAGAATTAGCTGAGGTGAAAGTTTTAGCTATTTTTAGAACAGAAAAAAAACGTCAGATAGTCGGAGGGAAAGTAATTGATGGGAGAGTTATCCCTGGGTCCAGTATAGAAGTTATTAGAAACGAAGAAATAATAGGAGAGGGAAAAGTTGTTGGTCTTCAGAAAGACAAGAAAGAAGCTTTATTTGCTAAAAAAGGAGAAGATTGCGGAGTGCTTTATGAAGGGAATGAGAGAATAGAAGAGGGGGACATCCTTCATGTATATAAAAAAGAAAAAATAAAGGTAGAACTTTAATTTTATGGAAAGAATTCTTCGAATTAACAGACTTATTAAAGAAGAACTTTCAAATATTCTTTTAAAAGAGGTTGATATTCGAAGTGGAATAATAATGACTCTGACTAGAGTGGACACATCTCCTAATATGATTCGTTCAAAAGTGTATTTTAGCGTTATTCCAGAAGAAAATACCGAGGAAATATCAAAAATTTTAAATTCAAATATTTACAATATTCAACATTTATTAAATAAAAAATTAAAGATGAGAAAAGTTCCAAGAATCGTTTTTGTTTACGATAAAAGCGCGGGAAATGCAGGAAAAATAGAAGAACTTTTAGAAAAAATAGAAAAGAGAAGCAATGCTTAAATGAAAGAATCTTTTTCTCTACAATTTCAAAAGATTAACAAGAAGCTTGAAAAATCAAAGAATATCTTGATCAGTGCTCATGAAAATCCAGACGCAGATGCGTTTGGGTCTGTCCTTGCTCTAAATCTAGTGTTAAAAAAAATGGGTCTTAACCCCTTTTTATATATCTCAGGGTTTTTAGGAGGATCATTGAATTTTCTCCCCGATTTTTTTAAGATAAAAGGTGTTTTCTCTAAAAATCTTGATTTTGACGTTTTGTTCGGTTTAGATTATGGAAGTTTTCATAGATTAAACATTCCAGAAGAATATTTTCCAAAGGGTTTTTCGGAAGATGATATAATTACAATTGACCATCACAAAGGAGTTCATAAAGGAAAGATTGGCGTCATTGATCCTAAGAGTTCCTCTGCTTGCGAGATTATTTATGATTGGCTTCGTAATGTTCCTCCTCCCGGTGTTAAAATTGATAAGGATATTGCCGAATGTCTCTTAACGGGGATCGTAGCTGACACAGGAGGTTTCTCTCATATTTCTACTAGTTCCAAAACACTGGAAAGCGCTTCTTTCCTTTTATCTAAAGGTGCTTCTCTCTCAAAGATTGCTAATTGTGTTCTTTCTTCAAAATCAATTTTCCAAAAAGAATCGTCTGAAATTTTCGGGAAAGTCTTATCAAGAATGGAAGTTATCTCTGACTATGGAATTGCTTATTCCTACCTTTCTTTTGATGATTTGCGAAAGAATTTTTCGTCATTCGATTTAAATGGAATTCCTTCTCTTCTTTGCAAAGAATCAACTTGTAATTTTGCTCTTTTTCTTGTTGAATATGAAAAAGGAAAGATTAAAGGATCCTTAAGGTCAGAACCTTTTAAAGGGAAAAGAGTTGATTCTATCGCGAGAGAACTTGGAGGGGGAGGACATCCTTATGCTTCTGGGTTTAAACAAGAAGGGACGGTTGATTCTGTTTTGAAAAATGTTTTAAGTTTGGTAGAATAATTAAAGTATTTGGGGCCACGTAGCCAAGTAGCCAAGGCGGCAGTCTGCAAAACTGTTATTCGCGAGTGCAATTCTCGCCGTGGCCTCAGGAATGCCCGGGTGATGAAACTGGTAAACATGCAACACTTAAAATGTTGTGAGCTCTGCTCTTGAGGGTTCGAACCCCTCCCCGGGCACAAACGCAATAAAAGACCCACGATTCGTCGTGGGTCTTTTTGTTGTCTTTAAATTTTATATCGTTTAGTTATCTAATATTTCTATATACGTTTCTTTTACTCCGAATTCTAGAGCTTTTTCTTTTTCTGGGAACCAAATATCAAAATGGTAGTTACTTTTTGTCCAATGCATTCTATCTTTTACGATAAATACTTTATCTCCAAATACTTGAGGTATTCTTACCTCTGTTCCAAAAGAGAAGTAGTTATTTGCCACGATTCCGTCTTTAACTCTTGACCCAGAAGCCGTTATAAAAGGAGTGTCATCAGTTTCTTCGGGAGTACTAGAATATCCTGTTAATATTACTCTTACTTTCTGAATTTTACTTGGATCAAATATGGGGGGAGTAGATATAGAGGCAAGGGTATTCTCTTGAAGAATAATCATTTTTTCTTTAAGTATTTCTGTGTCCGAAACTTTCGAATTAGATTCGGCGCTTAAAACTATTGGTTTTAAAACCAATAAAAAGCTTAATATAACTATAATCCCTATTCCTGTGAGTAAAATTGTTGTTTTTTGCCCCAAAAGCGGAGGCTTTAAATTCTTTTTCATTTAAAAATCCCTTTAACAGGGATTACACTATACTAACTCATTTACAAAGAGATGTCAAGGGTATTTGGAGCGGGTGAGCGGATTCGGACCGCCTTCTCGACCTTGGCAAGGTCGCATAATAACCATTATACTACACCCGCACTTCGCAGAATTTAAAATTCTGCTCAGCGTAAACTATTGATTAATTTGTCCTTTTTTTCTTTTCGCCATCCCTTGATTTCTTTTTCTCGTTTAGCTGCCTCTTTTCTTGTGTCAAATTTTTCGTAATACTCTAACTTAACTGGTCTCTTACTCTTCTGAATCGATGTTTTTAATCCCATATTATGCTCTCTGATTCTCTTATCAATGCTCCAGGTTATCCCAGTATAAAAAGAATTATTTTTACATCTGACAATATATAAGTAGCAAGACATATCATTGGTTTACGCTGAGGAATGAAGTGACGAAATGTGCCGCGGGTCAGATTTGAACTGACGACCCCTTCTTTTTCAGAGAAATGCTCTACCCCTGAGCTACCGCGGCATATTTAGATTATATAGAATATCTTCTTTTTTTAAATACTGTGAGCACTGAGGGATTCGAACCCCCGACCTACTGCGTGTAAAGCAGTCGCGCTAACCAACTGCGCCAAGTGCCCTTTTTTAAGTGGGCGAGGCGGGAGTTGAACCCGCACGAGATAAATCTCCTACGGCCCTCAACCGTAGATGTCTACCAATTCCATCACTCGCCCCTCTTTATTTTTCTTCTTGCTTTCCTTCTACTTCTTCCTTATTTTCTTTTACTTCTTCTTCTTTGAGAGGCTTTAAATCAGAATCACTTTCTTCAATAGTGTTTTCTGCTTCTTGTATTTTTTCTTTCTTTTCTGGTCCAATATTAAAAACTTTTTTGGTTTTTAATTTAGCCTTTTTTCCTTTTAGATTTCTTAAATAATAAAGTTTTGCTCTTCTTACTTTTCCTCTCTTTAACACTTCTATCTTGCTAATAGTAGGGGAATGAAGAGGAAATATTTTTTCAACTTCAACTTTTCCGCTTGTTCTTCTAACCGTAATCGTTGCCCCAATTTCCTTTCCGTGTTTTCTCGCGATAACTTGTCCTTCAAAAGATTGTATTCTCTCTTTTGAATCTTTTTTGGAAGTGTCCTTTATCTTTTGGTAAACTTTAACAGTATCTCCGGATCTAATGTCGGGAATATCTGTTTTTAACTTTGGTTTTATAAATTCTTTTATTTTTTCCATTATATTTTTTAACTTTGTTTAAGTTTTAGGTTTTAATAATTTCAGTATCGGAATTTCTAATGGGGCTTAATCTTTAATGTCTTGAATAACTTTTTTTAATTCATCTGGAAGTTCTGAATTAAACTCCATCTTTTTCCCTGAAGGCATTTTTATCTTTAGATAGTATGCGTGAAGAAATTGTCTCTTAAGATTTTTAGGATCAATCTGTTTTCTAAAAGAATAACTTTTATCTCCAGCTATGGGGTATCCGAGATAAGAAAGATGAGTTCTTATCTGATGCTTTCGGCCTGTCATGATTGTAACTTCAAGAAAAGTATATTCTTTAAATCTTTCAAGAACCTCGTATTCACTTATGGCTTTTTTCTTTCTTTCAGATTTTGGTCCTTCAAAAAGGTATACTTTTTGTTTTCTTCTGTCTTTGGGAGATCTCCCAATTAACGTTTCTATCCTTTCTTTATCTTCTTTCATTCTTCCCCAAACAAGTGCAAGGTATTTCTTCTTTACGTTTCTCAGTTTAAACTGTTTCTTGAAAAAATCAAAACTTTCATTATTTCTTGCCACGAGCAATATTCCTGAGGTTTCTCTATCTAATCTATGAATTGCTCCATATCTTGGCGGTTCTCCTACTTCTTTTAGCTTCGGAAATTTTTTTGAAAGGATAGCTATTAAATCTTCTTCTTTCTCTCCCTTTTCAAAAAAGACTACGATTCCCGGAGGCTTTTCAATTACAAATAGATCTTTATCCTCGTAAATAATTTTTATTTTCTGACCTTCCATTTCTTTTAAAATACATTAATTTTAAAGCTCTTTCAGAACTTAAAATTTTT
>CAZHQQ010000031.1:0-6027 GCA_964534925.1 uncultured Candidatus Saccharibacteria bacterium
AATTTTATTCTGAAAAAGTTTTGTTTGAGCTAAAGACCAATAAGTTTGTTGATTGTTTGGAGAAAGTTCAATAGCTCTCTCAAGAAATTTTTCTGCATCAGTTACTTTTGATTTATCAAATCTAAAATACGTATTATAGACTTTCCCTAACTTCAAGACCAACCTATAATTCAAAGGGTTTCTTTCTATGCTTTTTTCTATTTCCTTACAGACAAAATCAAGTTCTCTTATCACATTCTCTTCAGGGACCTTAGAAATATTTTCGTGTTCAGTAAATTTTACAGTTGAGTCAGCTAAAAATTCTCTAACCTGATCTTGCCCTAAAGGAGAAATGCTAACCGCTTTTTGGTAAGCAGAAAACCTCTCGTCGGAAAAAGGAGTTGAACTTGCTGCTTTTATAACAAAAGATCCTTTTCTCGCGGGCTGGACTATAAAAAAGAAGAAAGAAAAACCGAAAGACAAGAGAATAACCAAAGAAAAGAAAGGTTTAAATCTAATATTCTTTTCTTCCGAAAATATAATAATTGGCTCATCAATGCTCCCAATAAAACCAAGCACTAAAAACCACATAAGATAAGAACTTATCATGTCAAAAACAGTAAGATTTTGAACAAAATAAGCAATGGGGAGAGCAGAAAAAACAGCAATTGTCCAAACATCAATCTTTTCTTTAAAATATTCTTTCCAAAGAACATAAAAAATACACATAAAAATAAAAATGTACGATAGAAGACCAAATAATCCCGATTCGGCTAAAGTGTCAAAAATAATATTATGAGCTTTGTCATACCAAATATCTGCACCAAAAGCTTCCGTAAAAAATTCAGAACTAAAATATTTAGTAAAAATTGTTCCGAAATTTCCGAGTCCCCATCCAAGAAAAGGCTTTTCCCCTAATGCTTGCAAACTCATATCATAGGTGGCAAATCTTGGTCTAACAGCAGAACTATTTACATGTTCAAGAATTTTTTCTTCTATTAATGCTGAATTATCAAAAGAAAGAAATACAACATAAAGAACAGCTATAATACCAATTATTATTGTAAAAATACCAATATATTTTAGAATTTTCTTTTTTGAAAAAGAAAGACATAAAATAGAAAATATAAATAATCCTCCAAAAGTGCAAAACAGAGCAGCTCTTGCTTCACTAAACCATAAAGCTAAACCTATTAATCCTATAGAGAGTAAGGAGAGAAAATTTAAAACTTTAGAATAATTAAATTGGAATTTTTCGGGATTTGTTTTGAAAAATAAATACAAGGCAAAGAAAAAATTAAAAAGCAGATAAGTCCCTAAAAATGAAGAGTTTCCTAAAGTGAATCCTCCCCTAGAATTTACTCCTATGAAAGATACTCCCATCTTTTCAATAATACTACAAATACTAATCATAACCGCAACAGAAACAGAAATGCCGAATATTTTTAACCAATCTTCTCTTTTTTTAAAGACTGAAATTAAAACTAAGAAGAAACCAAAAAAATGGAAAAAGGCTAATAGTCCTGTCATCCTTTCGTATTTCGACCAAAAACTATTTTCAAAATCAATTCCTAAATAGGAACTCAAGATAAGAATAACTAAAAACAAAGCTACTGTCAGAGAAAGTAAATTTATTTTTGGTCTATATTTTGAAGAATATAAATTTAAAAGAAGATAAGAAAAGATAACTACTTCAGAACAAATAAGAAAAAAGATACTTTTTGGAGAAACGTAAGGAAAGAAAAGCTTATCCGAAACAATCAACGGTGTAAATAAAGAAAGACAAACAAAGAAACGTATAATTTTTAATAATAATTTCTCCATGAATTAGTAATGATTAGGAATTACCCTTTTGAAGATTTCAACAATTTCTTCTCTATTTAAATCATTTAGAGCTTTTCTAAAATCTTCTAGGGCCTTCTTGAAATCTTCTGAATCTGTCTCAGAGAGATTGGCTTTAAAAATCTTCTTGCTCTTTGTCGGGATTGTCCCTTCTTCAGCGCTAAGGATTTCCTCAAAAAGTTTTTCTCCCGGTCTTATCCCTGAAAAAACAATTGGTATATCCTTGTCTGGTTCCAAACCATAAAGTTTTATCATTCCCTCCGCTAAATCTAAAATCTTTACGGGCTCTCCCATATCAAGAACAAATACCTCTCCTCCTTCTCCCATTGCTCCAGCTTCCATAACAAGAAGACAGGCTTCTGAAATAGTCATAAAATATCTTTTCATTTCTGGATGAGTGACTTCAACTGGACCTCCTCTTTTTATTTGTTCCCTGAAAATAGGAATTACGCTGCCTCTGCTATCAAGGACATTCCCAAATCTTACAGAAATAAATTCAGTTTTTCCTCTATCATTTAAGAAACGGCATATCTTCTCACCTATTCTTTTTGAAGACCCCATAATTGAACTCGGATTTACTGCCTTGTCGGTGGAAATAAAAATAAATTTTTCCACTTCGTGTTTCTGGGCTAATTCAGCTAAATTAAGCATTCCAAAAATATTGTTTTTTACCGCCTCCTCAGGACTATCTTCCATTAGCGGAACATGTTTATATGCTGCAGCATGAAAAATAACTTTGGGCTTAAATTTTTCTAAGATAAAGTCAATCTTTCTTTTATCACAGACATCTCCAACTTCTGCGTGTATATCCATCTCGGGAAAATTCCTTTTAAGGTTATTCCCTATTTCAAAAATCCCTGTTTCGTTATTATCTAAAACAATTAATTTATTAGGATTGAATTTAGCAATTTGCAAACATAATTCTGAGCCTATTGAACCCGCTCCTCCTGTTACTAAAATAGATTTCCCAGACACAAACCTTTCAATAGAATTATAATCAAGAATAACGGGTTCCCTGCCAAGAAGATTTTCAACTTGAAGAGGTTTCAAACTTTTAACAGAAATTTTTCCGTTAATGATTTCGCTTACAGAAGGAACCACTCTAATTTTTTTTAATCCAGCTTCTCTCCCTTTTTCAACAGCCCTCTTTGTCTTCTCAGACTCAGAAGAAGGAATAGCGACTATCATTCCTTCTATCTTTTTTTCTTTAACAATATTAGGAATGTCATTTATCCCTCCTAAAACTTTGAATCCGTGAATAATCAATCCTTTTTTCCCTTCGTCATCATCTATAAAACCCAAGACAGAATAAGGAGAGTCCGAATTAAGAATACTTCTTAAAATTTGTTCTCCGGTATCTCCTGCTCCGACAATTAAAGTTTTTTCTTTTTTCCCTTTTTTTGAATAAAAAGTTTGAAGAGCTCTTCTCGTAAATCTTAACCCTCCTGTAAAAAGAAATACAAGCAAAAAACTAATCAGAAAAGTGGATCTCGGAAAGCCAGAAAAAAGATAATGATCTCTTAATAGAAAAAGAAATATCGCAGAAAAAGCAAAACTTAAAAAAACAGCCTCAAACAATTTTATGAGTTCTCTCACTGAAACATAAAACCAAGAGAGAGAATAAAGGCCGAGAATATAAAAAATAGGAATACAAGAAACAAGAGACAGAGGAAGCATCCCTTTTAAATGAATAATATGCTCTTCTGGAATCTGTCCTTCAAACCTTAAGAGAAAAGCAAACCAAATAGAAAGAGAGATTAATAAAATATCTCCTATTAAAAATCCTGCGTTTTCTTTCTTAAAAAATATCATCTAATTTTTATAAAAATCCTTAACACATTTTGCAGCATATTTTATCTGCCTATCGGTTAATTCTGGAAACATCGGCAAAGAGATAACATGTTTTGAAATCTCTTCGGTTTTAGGAAGTCTAAAACGATTCAAACCTAAACCCTTTTGGAGATGATTTGAAATTTTCCATTTAGCTAATGTCTCAACTCCTTTTTTATTAAGATATTTTTCTAAATCATTTCGCTTTTTAACTCTAATGACATAATTCTGGAAAACGTCAAAATAATTACCTTTTCCAATTGTCAGAGAAGGAGTTACAATCTCTTTTACGTCTTTCAATTCCTCATTATAGATTAGAGCTATTTCCCTTCTCCTTTTAATCCATTCAGGTAAATATTTTAATTTGAGGTTTAATATCGCCGCCTGAATATTGTCTAATAAGCTATTAAAACCAAAGAAATGAATTTTATCCCTATCTTTTTCTGTTCTTAAATACCCTGGTTGTTCTCCATGATCCCTCAAAAGATATAGTTTTTGGGCAAGTTTTTTATCATCCGTACATATCATCCCAGCATCTCCATAAGAACCAAGCATCTTTGCAGGATAAAAACTAAAACAACTAGTTAGTCCCCAAGAACCTGCTTTTTGCCAGCCGGCAGATCCTTTGAATTTAGCTCCTATCGATTGAGCGGCATCTTCTATTACGATCAGATTATATTTCTTTGCTATTTTCATAACCTTTTCCATGTCACACATTCTTCCATCTAAGTGTACGGGAACTATAGCCTTTGTTTTAGAGGTGATTGCCTTCTCTATTAAGTCCGTATCCATCTCCATGTCATCTCCAACATCAATCAAGACAGGTTTCGCCCCACAAGCCCAAATAGTATCAATAGTAGCGACATATGTATGAGAGACAGTGATCACCTCATCACCCTTTCCTATGCCCGAGGCAAATAGAGAAAGAAATAAAGCGTCCGTACAAGAACCTACCCCAATACCGTATTTCTTCCCCACAAAAGAAGAAAACTTCTTTTCAAAATCTTGAACATCTTTTCTTAAAATCAAATCGCCATGTTCTAAAATTCTTCTAATAGTCCCGTCTATTTCTTTCTTCATTAAATGATATTGAAGGGGATAATTAACAAATGGTGTTTTGTATTTCATATTGTTTTTAAGATATATTTTTTAATTTGTTCTTTTGTTAGATGATATTTTTCTCTTATATACTCTGCTTTGCCAACTTTAGGAAAAAATTTATCAGGAGAAGCAATCCGTTTGAGAGTTCCCTTCCATTCTTTATCGCTTAATATCTCAGCTAAAGCCGTTCCCATTCCTCCTATTAAACTATGTTCTTCTAAAGAAAAAACTAATTTCTGATTCTTTAATTCTTTCCATAAACTTTCTTCATTAATTGGCTTTAAAGTAGGAAGACTAATTAATTTAAAATTATATCCCATTTTTTTCAACTCTCCAATTAAATCTTTTCCAATACCTAAGAATATCCCGTTGACGATTAGCGTCCCGTCTTTTCCTTTGTTGAAAACGAAAGGCTCTCCAATCTTTATTTTATCTTTATTATGATGAGTTACTTTGCCTCCAACATTAGTAAGTCTAAAATAAGCAGGACCTTTCTTTTTGTAAGCCTCTATCATCAGATTTTTAGTTTCAACTGAATCACCGGGTGCAAATACTTTAAAATTAGGCAAAACTCTTATCATGGCAATATCTTCTGTCGCATGATGAGTCGCCCCTAAATATCCATAAGAATATCCTCCTCCAACTCCGACAACTTTCACATTAAGATTTTGATAAGCGACATCATCCTTAATCTGTTCTAAGCACCTTATGGTAACAAAAGGAATTATTGAATATACGTATGGTTTTTTCCCACTTAAGGCGAGACCAGCAGCCACACCCATCATATTTTGCTCCGCAATACCGCAATTTAAAAAACGATTTGGGAATTTCTTGGCAAAAGTTTCAAAAACTGAAAATCCCAAATCTCCTGTTAGAAGATAAACATCTTTATCCTTCTCTGCCAATTTTATTAAAGTTTCGACAAAAGCATTTCTCATATTAATTAAGTTCTTTCATGGCTTTTTTATATTTTTCCTCATCAAGATTAAAATAATGCCATTCCATTTTATCTTCCATAAAAGAAATCCCTTTTCCTTTTGTAGTGTGAGCTATAACCAAACTTGGTTTTCCTTTTTTAAAAGGAATTTTCGAAAAAGCTTTTTTAAGCTCGTTCAAATTGTTTCCATCAACTTCTTTTACTTCCCATCCAAAACTTCTCCATTTGTCAGCTAAAGGTTCTAAATTTAAAATATCATTTGTTTTCCCAAAGGCCTGAAGCTTATTATAGTCAATGATAACTGTTAAATTATCTAATTTATGATGACTCGCAAATAA
>CAZHQQ010000032.1:0-5920 GCA_964534925.1 uncultured Candidatus Saccharibacteria bacterium
TTCTTTTGAAGTGTGAGTGTTTGCGTAAAAAACAATAAATGCAGTTAAAATTAGGAGAATTAAAGCAAAACCTTTTATTGCAAATATTTTAATTTTAAACTTTTTCAGATTAGTTTTTAACGGATAAAAGAAAAAGAAAAACAAAAATCCTATCGCAAGTCCTAAGTATGCGGATCTTGTTTGAGTAATTAAAACGCTAACAATGATAAATAGAATTAAGGAAAGAAGATATAGAAGTTTTTTTAATCCAAACCATTTTTTAATTGGCGTTGAGAGAAAAAAGGAAAAAGTTGGGAAGGTCAATAAAAGAAGATAAATGGCTAGAGCCGTTGTTATGCCTATAGTTGAAGGGGGACGGCTACTTAAATAGACAAATATCTCTTTAAATATTCCAAATTGTTGAAAGAGCGCTACTACGCAAACTAAAATACCTACTAAAATTGAGAAGTCCCATAACTTTTGCCAATCCTTTTTCTTGGCCGTGAGATACAGAAGGACAGAAAAGATAATATAAAAAGCAAAGTTTATAAATCCCCCGGCTCTGTAAGGATTTCCCCACAAACTAAAACTTGGATCTAAAGAGAAAATGGTCGCCAAAAAGAAGATTCCCAATAACGCTAAAAGCAAAAACATTACCGTCTTTGCTTCTTTTGAAAAGTTGACCGAGAACGGTTCTCGGTCACTTTTACTTCTGGGTTCTTGATAAAGAGTTTGGTAAATGAAAGTAAATCCTAATATTGAAAGAATAACTCTGAATAGAATAGTTTTTCCCCAATCGGGAGGAGAGAACAAAGGAGGGACGTTTAAAAGCGGAAGGGCTAGGATTAAAAGAAATCCTGCCAAATATATTGAGTGAAAATTAATCTTCTTCATTATATTAATAATAGGTTTAAATTGTTAAAAAATCAATTTTTAAATGAATTTTAATATGTTATTATGATATTAAGAACAATTGATTTGTCGATTTAATTGACTTAATATCGTATCGGATATAAGATATATTAAGATATCCGATATTAACCTATTAACATATTTATGTTGATTGACCCGATCTTATTTAAACGAATAAAGGAGAAAAAAAGTTATCTTGATAAATTGAGGCCGGTATCCAAAACCGCTATTTTGAAATTAAAAGAGCAGTTTATGATAGAAATGACTTATCATAGCAATGCTATTGAGGGAAATACGCTGACCTTAAGAGAAACTCAACTTGTTATTCAAGAAGGATTAACTATTGCAGGCAAATCTTTAAGAGAGCACTTGGAAGCAATAAACCACAAAGAAGCGATCGAGTTCTTGGAAAATCTGATAGGTTCTGTGAAAAAAGAATCTTCGGGGAAGATAAAGAAAAGCCTTATTACGGAAAATTTGATTCGTCAGATTCATTTTCTAATTTTAACAAAGATTAATAGTAAAGAAGCCGGAAAGTACAGATCGGTTCAGGTTAGAATTGCGGGTACGGACTATATTTTTCCCCAGGCTTTTGAAGTTTCTTCTTTAATGAAAGATTTTGTGAAGTGGTCCAGGGCAAATCAGCAGAAGATAAATCCCGTTGAATTAGCGACTCTGTTTCATTTCAAATTTGTCTCTATCCATCCATTTATTGATGGTAATGGGCGGACAGCTCGGCTCCTAACGAATCTTATCCTGATGGAGAAAGGATATCCTCCGGCTGTAATATTAAAAGCAGATAGAAAGAAATATTACAAAGTATTAGGCCAGGCTCATCAAGAAGACATCGCTCCTTTTGTGAATCTCATTGCCAGAAGCATTGAGAGGTCTCTGGATATGTATCTATATATTTTTGAAATTAACAAAACCAAAAAAGAAGTTAGAGAGAAAGAACGTATTTCTTTAGCCGAAGCTAGCAAGGGGACTCCTTATTCTCAAGAGTATTTAAGTCTTTTGGCCAGACAGGGAAAGCTAGAGGCCCACAAAGGAAGAAGAAATTGGCTGACCACCAGAGGGGCAGTTGAAAGATATATTAAAAATAGAAAGAGAAAAAGGTAGGATTGTAATCTGTTGGGGACAAGCTCTGACATTTACGCCAAATAATGATTTTACCGGATTTAGAATAATCAATTTCTCCAAGATAAGAGGTAAAAATTACTTAACAAGTAATTGCTATTGAGGTTTAACCCTAACCGCTGAATTATTGTATTACTTTACTGCGACAGTCCTAATAAGATATTGACACTGTATCTTAATTAGGATACAATTGTAACCAATACGGATAACTATGGATATTTTAAATTTTTCAAAATCAAAACTAAGAAAGAAAATCCTTCAGCTCTATTTTTCCCATCCCGAGAAGGAATATTACCTTCGTGAATTGGAAAGACTGCTTAATAAGCCGGTAGCCTATATCCGTCGCGAACTTTTAAATTTAGAAAAATCCGGGCTTTTTGTTTCTGAATTTAAAGGCAAACAAAGATATTTTTATTTGAACAAAGACTATTCTTTATATGAAGAAATAAAGAAAATTGTTTTTAAAACAATTGGAGTTGAAGGCAGTTTAAAAGATTTATTAAAAAATATTAAAAACATTGAACTTGCTTTTATTTTTGGCTCTTTTGCAAAAGAAGAAGAGGATACTTATAGTGACATAGATTTAATGATAATTGGCAATCCAAATGAAGATGAATTGGTTTCTGCAATTAGCAAAATAGAAGTTAAGTTGAATAGAGAAGTGAATCATCACATCTATACTTTTTCAGATATAAATAAGAAAGTTCAAAAAGGAAACACTTTTATCAACAATGTATTATCCGAACCAAAAATATTTTTAATAGGCAATAAAAATGAATTATCAAGATTTAATTAATAATGGATTGTTAAAAAGAGAGAAAATTAGCTTTGATCAAATAAATAAAGTTCTAGAAAGGGCATATAAGAATATAAAAAGCGCTTGTAAATTTATAAACAAAATAGAAGAGTTTATTCAAAAGAAAAATCCTCAAAAGAAATTACTTGAATCTAGAGTAAAAGAATAAACCTTCAGGTTTTACCTTATGGCAGCGAAGTTGTTATCAAACCCAAATAATAAAAGTCGCTAAAAATAATAAATTAAATTAATTATGATTGATGAAAAACTTCTCAAGTATATAAAAGACAGTTTATCAGCAGGATCATCTATTGATGGAATAAAGCAAGGATTGCTTGATCAAGGATGGTCAAACAATGAAATAGATGAAGCTGCTCAATTTGCAAAAGAAAACAGTTCGTCTGTTTCTGAAGCAAAGAAAGGAGGGTTTCCTAAATGGCTCATTGCAGTTTTAGCTGTAATTGTCATCGGTGTAGGTATTTTTGGATACTTAGCGTTAGGAAATCAGGAAGAACCGCAGGAAGGTGATCTGTCGGAAGCTAGTGTTCCCGAAGTAGAACCCGTTGACTGTGAAGCAGACTTTGGTTGCTTTATTACAGCTTCAAAAACCTGTAAGCCGGCAATGGTAACTTATGCCGTGATAAAAGATATTGCTTCCGGAGTGGGGCAGACAGTTTCCGCCTTCTTTGAGATTAAAGGAGAGGAGAACAGCCAATGTGTTCTTTACGGGGAAACAAAAGAAATTGGATTTACTTTCCCCGAGGATGTGGATGTCCCTCAAGAGGTAATGGATAATATGAATGAATCGTATGGCGAATTTAGGGGAGAGAATAAAACTCAGAAATTTGAGATGGAAGACTTAACAGCCCTTCTGGAAAGATTGAAAAGCCAGGATTTTCCAATATTTTCTTTAAAGTACTTCTTTTCTAATGAAAGAATTGCAGGGACTACCATTGACTGCGGAACGGATTTTGATTGTCTTATTGTAGCTTCTCAATTCTGCGAACCGGCAACGGTTGACCACACTACGGTAATTGGCTTTGCCGGAGTCAGGCATGAGAATGTCGTGCTTCTTCGAATTGACGGAGAGGAAAACGGCAAGTGCGTATTTTATGAACAGCAAAAGGAGAATAATTTGACTTTTCCTCCCGAAACCCCGCAGGAAATAGTGGACGAACAGCAAGCAATATATGATTCGTTGGAAGGAATGGATGGAACTTGTAAGTTCGACAAAGCAGAAGACTTTACCTCATTGGCAAAAAATTGGAAGATAGGGAATATGTCAACAGAAGATCTTAGTATAGCTGAATGCTCAGGTGAGCTTTTTATTAATCTTAATCAACCTATTGAGCTTAAACCTCGATAGCCTATAGAGATTAATGTCAGAAAATAAATGTTATCAAAGGAGTATTGTAAGAATTTAATTAAAAAAAGAAAGAAAGAGTATAATAAAATAAAAGAGTTGCATTGCTCATGTTTTGAAGAGACAGTTGTTTTTAATGCGCGAGGGTTTTATCATTTACGATATCATGTTAATGGGCGGGAGAGGAGCATAAAGGAACAAATATATAAGTTGAATCTATTTCCCTTAGCAGTACCGGTTATTAAAAAAGCGACAAAAGTTTATTCACAAGAGAATAGAGATTTTGTCACTATTAAGAGAAAAAAAGAGAAAGGGCAAAAGAAAAAAGCTTACTATTGGACATTAAAGGAAATCGCGGGAAGAAAAAATGTTAAAATAAAAGTTGTTTTAAGAAAAGTGGGAGATGGAAAACTTCATTTTTGGAGCATTATGAAGATTCGTTAAACCTAAAACATCACCTTTTAAGGTGATATTTTAGGTGTACCTGGTTTCGGCTTAGAATATTCTTGTCCGAATAAGGCTTTCGCCCCCAGATACGACTCTATAGTATCATTTCGTGATAGTTTGTCAAGTCTGTGATATGTGTTGAATGTTTCTATTTGTAGGTATTTAAGCGGTTTATTTAACCTAAATCAATAAAAAACAATGAAAAGAAAAATCGCGATTATAGGAACGGGATATGTAGGATTAACTTCAGGGATTTGTTTTGCCTCTCTGGGGCATAAAATAACTTGCGTTGATAAAGATAAAGTCAAGATTCAAAATCTAAAAAAAGGAGTGATTCCTATTTACGAACCTGGATTGGAAGATGTTTTAAAGAAATACAGAAAAAATATTGAATTTACCACGGATTTGGAAAAAGCTGTTTCTGACAACGAAACTGTTTTTATTGCAGTTGGGACTCCATCTAAGGAAGACGGCGATATAGATATGACATATTTTAAAAAAGCAGTGAAACAAATAGCTAATTCTTTGGACGGATACAAGGTTATTGTTAATAAAAGTACAGTTCCTTTAGGAACTGGAGAGTGGACGATTAAAGAAATCAAGAAACACTTTAAGGGTGATTTTTCTGTAGTGTCCAATCCAGAGTTTTTAAAAGAAGGTTCTGCTTTAAAAGATTTTTTAGAACCAGACAGAGTCGTAATTGGAGTTGAAGATAAAAAAGCAGAAAAGATAATGCTTGATATTTATTCTTTAATCAAAGCTCCTAAGATTGTCACTAATATTAAAAGTGCTGAGATGATAAAATATGCTGCAAATGCTTTTTTGGCTACAAAAATATCTTTTATTAATGAAATAGCAAATATCTGCGAGAGAACAGGAAGTAATGTTGAAGAAGTAGCCAAGGGAATTGGATGCGACAGAAGAATTGGAAAGTATTTTTTAAGGGCTGGTATAGGATTTGGAGGATCCTGCTTTCCAAAAGATGTGGATGGTCTTATTAGTATCGCCCGTAAGAAAAAGTATAATTTTCATCTTTTAGAATCGGTTACGGTTGTTAATAAAAATCAGCAGATAAATTTTATTAATAAGATTAAAAAAGCTTTAAAAAAGATTAAAGGAAAAACAATTTGTATTTGGGGCTTGTCTTTTAAACCTAATACGGATGATGTTCGCAAGTCTCCCGCAATAGAAATAATTAAAGGATTATACAAAGATTATAAAATTCATGCTTATGATCCTATAGCAATAGAAAATGCCAAGAAAGAACTCGGTGGTAAAATAAAATA
>CAZHQQ010000033.1:0-5754 GCA_964534925.1 uncultured Candidatus Saccharibacteria bacterium
TTAAAAGAAATGGGTCCTTTCTATGCTGTTTCGGTTGGAATGGCCTTAGGAAGATTAAAATAATAATAAAAGAAATCCCAATCTACAAATAATTTCCGAATTTTACCGAGAACTTTTGTTCGGAGTGTTCGGAAAATTGATAAATTAGGATTATAATTATATGGGTGAAATCATTCCAAAGCCTACGTTAAAAACTCCTCTCTGGCAACAGATTATGCTGTCTGTTTCCATTTTTATAATCATAGCGTCTGTCTGTGGATATTTTGGTCTTAATTATCTCCAGAATAAGAAAACGAAAGAGATTAAAGGAATAGAAGATCAAATATCATTGATTAAAAGTTCTGAAGGAGTTGAATTAAGAAAAGAGCTATTTGAAAAAGAAAAAAAAGTTAATGATTTCAAGTATTTTTTTGAACAACATAATATTTATTCTAACTTATTTCCTTTTTTAGGAAGTATATGTCATCCCAAAGTTAGATTTATTACTTTTGGGTTTATGAAAGATGAATCCGGATATGATGTAAATATATCTGCTGAAGCTGAGAGTTATGAAGCATTACATCAGCAGGTTATAATCTTTAAAGCCGAAGACATCATAGAAGACATTGACGTTTCGTCAATCTCAATTGCTAAGGAAGGGGGTATTTCATTTAATGCAAATCTTTCATTAAATTCGGAACTTTTTAAATTTGAATAAAAAATATGCAAAACAAAACTATTACCATAATTATTCTCTTAGCCCTAGGCGCGTCTTTTATTCTTGGTATTCTATGGCCAAAGTTTCAAGAATATAAAGTGGAGAGCCTCAAGGTCAATATGAAAGAGACAGAACTTGCTTATCAAAAAGACTATTTTTCCAGACTGAAAGAAATTGATTCTGAGGTGAAAAAGTATGACGATGACTTTTTGAAAATTAATTCTTCTTTCTCCAGTTATTTTTCTATCCCTGGGTTTTTCGCTAATATACAAAAGATTGCAGCTCAATCAGGATTGATTATAGAAAACTTATCTGATTCTTTTATTCAGGGAGAAAAAGAAATCAAGGGGACTAAAAAAAGAACATTTAATGTTTCGGTTTCTGGGACATATGAATCTTTTATAAATTTTGTTTCCTCAATAGAAGAGTCTTCCAAGCTGATAGAAATTGAAAGAATCGACTTCTCTGATCTAATGCAAGACGAAGCCAATGCATTTCAAGTAACACTGGCTACTCATACTTATTAAAACTTAATTAAATTTAAAAAATTATGGCTATAAAATTTGGTGCTCATCACAAAAGAGAAAAAACTTTATTCTTAGTTATAATAGTGGCCCTTGCAATGGGAGGAGTAGTAATTTCCTTTTTTGTCGGGCAACAGAATATCGTTCCTTTGGTATTAAAACCAGTAAAGCCTTTAGAGCCAAATATAAATTGGAATATTTTATCTGATGCTCGATTAGATAAACTTCAGCCCTTACAAGATATTCCTGCTCTTGAAGGAAAACCAGGGAGAGACAATCCTTTTATTATTATTGGGACAGGAGAGTCTCAAAAAACGCCAGAAGGAGAATTAGAATAAATTAGGTAGTGAAAGTTTGACTGGGTTTGTAATTTTTATTTTTCAATGGAGAATGCCTATCAAGTTTTTATTATCGGAAAAAAATAGATGTCTTTAATAGATGATTTAGTAAAATCAAAAAAAATAAGTAAGGACAAAGCTGTCCAATTGAAAAAGACTATAGAGTCCTCTAAAAAAAGAGAGGAAGAAGTTATTTTAGGTAGTAAATTAATTCCAGAAGATTTTTTATTTAAATTAAAAGCAGAAAAATTAAATATTCCTTTTAAAAAGATTTTTGCAGAAGATGTTTCTTTAAAAGTATTAGAGTTGATTCCAGAAGATTCCGCCAAGTATTATAAAATGATATCTATTGCCAGGAGAGGGGATGTATTAGAAGTAGGCATGGTCTATCCTGATAATCTGAAAGCAAGAGAGGCATTAAAATTTCTGACTCGTCAAACGGGCCTTTCTTATGAAGTATCTTTAATAAGTTTGACGAATTTTGATAAGCTCTTAAAAAAATATAAAAATTTAAAAGAAGAAGTCAATGCTGCTCTAGGAGAACTTGAAGTAGAAAAACCTGAAAAGAAAGTAAAAAGAGAAGAAATTAAGAAGATGGCTGAAAAGGCTCCAATCAGTAAGATAGTTTCTGTAATGTTAAGACATGCAGTAGACGGAGGAGCTTCTGATATCCATATTGAACCTGTTGTTAGTAATCTTAAAATTAGATATAGGATGTTAGGTCGCCTATATCCCTCCTTAACACTTCCTATAAAAGTCCATCCTGCTGTTGTCGCTAGGATCAAAATTTTATCTAAATTAAAGATTGATGAAACTAGAATCCCCCAAGACGGAAGATTTAGTGCTAGGGTAGGAGGAAGAAGAATTGATTTTCGTGTTTCAACATTTCCTACTTCCAATGGAGAGAAAGTAGTAATCAGAATACTTGATCCTAAAAAAGGTATTAAAGATTTTGAGGACCTTGGACTTATGGGAAGAAACTTTAATGTTTTAGAAGATGCTGTGAGAAAACCATATGGAATGATTTTGGCAACTGGACCGACGGGTTCTGGTAAAACCACTACGCTTTATTCAATTTTGAGAATCCTAAATACAGAACAGGTTAACGTAATGACTTTGGAAGATCCTATAGAATACCACATAGAAGGGGTAAACCAATCTCAGGTTAGGCCTGATATAGGATATACGTTTGCTACAGGTTTGAAGCATATTATGCGTCAAGACCCAGATATCATTATGGTTGGTGAGATTAGAGACGAAGAGACAGCTTCTCTTGCTGTTCATTCTGCACTAACTGGTCATTTAGTATTGTCTACATTGCATACAAATGATGCTTTAGGAGTAATCCCAAGGCTTGTAGATATGGGGATTGAGCCCTTCTTGATACCGAGTTGTTTAAATATTGCTTTAGCTCAAAGATTAGTAAGGGTTCTATGTCCTGATTGCAAGAAAAAAGTTAAGGCTACTGATAAAATGAGAGATTTAATATTAAAGGAAGTGAAAGATATACCAGAAGACATTAAAAAAGGTCTTAAGGTTACCGATCCTCTCTATATATATTCTTCTCAAGGGTGTAAGAAATGTGATCGCACGGGATTTATTAGTCGTATTGGGATATTTGAAGTTTTAAGTATGACGCCTGGATTAAAAGAGCTGATCTTAAAAACGCTTTCTTCTGATGCCATTCGGAAAGAATCTGAAAAACACGGAAGAATTAGCATGAGACAAGATGGTATTTTAAAAGTATTAAAAGGTCAAACGACAATAGAAGAAGTATTAAGAGTAACAAAAGAAGCTTAAAATGGTTGAGATGGATTGTAAAAAGAAAATTGAAGAACTTTTATTATTAGCTGTTGAAAAAAACGCTTCTGATATTCACCTTAAGGCTGATCGTTGTCCCGTTTTTAGAATCTTCAGGAAACTTACTTTTTTAGAAGACCATGGAGTGCTTTCTTATGAAGATGTTCGTTCAATTGCTTTTGTTATAATGACGGCAGAACAGCAGGAGAAGTTTTTAGAGAAAAAAGAGATTGATTTTTCTTATGCTTTTAAGAAAAAAGCACGTTTTAGAGTAAATGTGTTTTTTGAGAGAGGAAGAGTGTCTTGTGCCTTGAGAAGAATACCAAGTAAAATTTTAAGTTTAGAAGAATTAAACCTTCCTCCCATTCTTCATAATTTTACTTCTGCCTTGCAAGGTTTTTTATTAATAACTGGACCCTCGAGTCACGGAAAATCAACTACATTGGCTTCTATGATTGATGAAATTAATCATACTAGATCTACTAATATAATCACTATTGAGGATCCAATTGAATACATTTTTAAAGGAGATAAATCCATTATCCAACAAAGAGAGGTTTATCATGATACTTTGAGTTTTGCTGAAGCTTTGAGGTCAAGCTTTCGTCAAGATCCTGATGTGGTAATGGTAGGTGAAATGAGGGATCCTATAACGATATCTACTGCCATAACAGCGGCCGAAACAGGACATTTAGTTTTTGCCACTTTACATACAAATTCTGCAAGTCAAACCATCCATAGAGTTGTAGACAGTTTTCCTCCTAATCAACAAGGACAAATTAGAAGTCAGCTTTCATCTTCTCTTTTAGGGGTAGTGTCTCAGAGATTAATTCCCGGTGTAGATGGAGGCCTTGTTCCTGCTTGCGAAGTTATGATTAAAAATTCAGCTGTGGCTAATCTGATAAGGGAAAACAAGATACATGAAATTCCCTTAGTGATAGAAACTTCTTCAGAACAAGGAATGATTTCAATAAACAGAGCCTTGGCTAATTTGGTAAAATTGAATAAAATTACATTAGAGAGTGCTCTTAATTATTCTTCAAATTCAATAGAGTTAAAAAGTTTAATTAAGCGTTAATTTAACAACTCACAACTAATAATTATCCAGTTATTGGTTATAAGTTAGATAAATATGAAATTTAAATATTGGGCAAGAAGTAAAGATGGCAAGCTTGAAAATGGAGTAATAGAAGCTTCAAATAAGCAAGCAGCCTTGGAGGTTTTGAAATCTAACCAGTTATTTGTAACTGGGATCGAAACGGCTGGAAGTGCTCCTTTTTGGTCGAAAGACATAAAGCTTTTTGAGAAGGTTACAAGTTCTGATTTAGTAATTTTTTCAAGACAGCTTTCGGTAATGTTTACATCGGGTGTACCTTTGGTTGAATCATTAACTGCTATTGGTAATCAAACCGATAAGGAAAAATTTAAAGAAAAAATTATTGATTTAGCTCAAGAGATAGAAGGAGGGACTACTTTTTCTAAAGCTCTTTCTCAATCTCCATCGCTCTTTTCAGATTTTTATGTCGCAGTTGTAAGATCAGGAGAGGTCTCTGGTACTTTAGGGGAATCATTAGTTTATCTTGCCGAACATTTAGAAAAAGATCATAATCTTCGTTCTCAATTAAAGGGAGCGATGATTTATCCTGCTTTAGTTATTACTGTAATGATAGGTGTTTTTGTCCTCACCACCGTTTTTATAATTCCTCAGTTAGTAGGAGTGCTCGAGGGGTCAGAGACTGAACTTCCGGCTATCACTATAGCTGTAATAGCTCTTTCTAATTTTGTTAGGTTTTATTGGTGGATGATATTAATTTTTATGTTGTTTTCGTCTGTAGGACTTTTCTTTTATTCTAAGACAGAAGAAGGAAAAAGAAATATTGATAAAGTTTTATTAAAGATTCCTGGAATTTCAAGTTTTCTTAAAAAGGTTTATTTAACAAGATTTTCCGAGAACCTATCGACATTGATTGCAGGGGGTCTTCCTATAGGACAAGCATTAGAAGTTTCAGGGGGAATAATTGGGAACGCTGTTTATAAAGACGCGATTCTTGAAGTTAAGGAGAAAGTAACGAGAGGAGAATCTATTACTAATGTTTTTTCAGAGTATCCAGAAATATTTACTCCTCTTTTTTGCCAGATGACTTTGGTGGGGGAGAGAACGGGTCGCATAGATAAAACATTAACAACCGTAGCTAATTTTTACAGATCTGAGATAACAAGAACTACCGATAATATATCTAGTATTATAGAGCCTATTATGATTGTAATTTTAGGAGGTGGTGTCGGTCTCTTAATGGGGGCAGTCCTTCTTCCTATATATCAGATTTCAACTTCAGGATTATAGTAATTTTTAGTTATCCACACCTGTCTTTATTTTATTTTGTGATATAATTTA
>CAZHQQ010000034.1:0-5744 GCA_964534925.1 uncultured Candidatus Saccharibacteria bacterium
GCGCTCTCGGTCTGTTGTCCGCTTTCAGCGGAACCATGCCAACAGACCTCCGAGAGCCACCTTGAAAAACATATTGCCTCTTGTAAGTGTCTATATTCTCATTCTCTTTTCTCCTATGTTTAGATGTTTATATGTTTAGATGTTTAAATGATTCTTAGTTATTTATATGTTAAAATATTAATAATGATCATTATAGCGGGATTGGGAAATCCCGGTGAAAAATTTAAGAATACTCCTCATAATATTGGATTTCGCATTATTGAAGAATTTGCAAGGAAAAATGAATTCCCTGAGTTTAAGTTTTCAAAAAAGACCGATTCTTTGATTTCTGAAGGTCTTTTTGAAAAAAAGAAAATTATCCTTTTGAAGCCTCAAACATTTATGAATAATTCAGGAATAGCTATTAAAAAAATTATAAAAAATAAAAAATGCGAAAAAGGAGATCTTTTAATTGTTCATGATGAAGCTGATATTCTTCTCGGAAAGATGAAAATCGCAGAGAACAGAGGATCCGCAGGACATAAAGGAGTTGAGTCAATAATGAGAAATTTGGGAAATAAGGAGTTTATAAGATTGAGAATAGGGATAGGAAGAAAAGACCAAAAAGAAAAAGGAAAACTTGAAAATTTTGTAATCAAAAATTTTAGAAAAGACGAAAAAGAAGATCTAAAAATAGTAATAGAAAAAGCTGTTCAGTTGATAGAAATAGCCTTAGAAGAAGGTATCGAGAAAGCAAAAAGCAAACTGCCAACTAATAAAAAAATTGGTTGAAGTCAAGCTCCAATCAATACGGAAAATAGTTTTTCTATTGCCAGTTTAGATTTAACCTAAATCTAATTATTCTTTAATTATCTTTTTTAAATTAATTTTTCTATTTCTTTTAGAGGGATTTAATTTTCCCAACAAGGCCTCTTCGTAAGCAGACCTTTTTTCTTTATAGAATATACCAATAGGAATTTTAGATTTTTCACTTTCATAGTCCCATTTTTCAATCTTTTTTAAGGCTTGTTTTTTAGAATCTAAATTGTCTTCCTCTACCTCATAAATTCTCTCTTTGTAAGAATCAGTTTCGTCAAAGAAGGAAATGCAAGGCTGTAATATATCAATAAAAGAAAATCCTTTGTGATTTATCCCTTCTTTTATTAATCTCCCAAGATGATTTAATTTAAAAGCATATCCTCTTGCTATAAAACTAGCATTAGAAGATAACATTAATTCCAAGGGATTAAAGGGCTCCTCAACGCTCCCTTCTGGAGTTGACCTTCCTTTAAATCCTTTAGGGGAAACAGCTGTGAATTGACTAGTCGTTAAAGCAAAATTCCTATTATTATGAATTAATACAGTAATATCAATATTTCTTTTTGCAGCATGAATCAAATGAGATATTCCTTCATTATATGTACCACCATCCCCAGCACAGACTATTACCTTCAAGTCAGGATTTCCTAATTTAATTCCTTCTGCCGAAACAACGGGTCTTCCATGGAGAGAAGAAAAGCTATTTAAATTAATATAATCAATTATTTTTGAACTACAACCAATTCCACTCACCAAAACTATATTTTCCTTTTTAACTCCATCTTTTATCAAAGAAGAAATCACATTTTTCAGAACAGCAAGAATACCAAAGTTACTACATCCTGGACACCATGTGTTTTTACTATAAATATCTAATTTTATTTTTTTGTCAGGCATATAATTTTAAAATTTAGACAATTCCCTTCCGATTTCTTCTGGCAAGAAAGGTCTTGCATTATATTTCAGGATTTTTTTGTCTATTTTTACTCCAAAACGAGCTAACACTTCTCCCATCTGACCCGTTCCATTAGTTTCAATAAGAGCAATCTTTTTAACACCTTTAAGGGCATCTCTCATTTGTTTTTCAGGAAAAGGCTGTAAAACAATGGGATAAATCATTTTAATTCCTAACTTTTCAGCTATTTCTTTTGCAGGTCCTTTTGTTGAACCCCAAGCAATAATTGCTTTCTGTGAATTTTTATTTCCGAAAATTTTAACCGCTTCCAATTTATCAACTTCTTTTTTCATTTCCTCAAATTTTCTCAGTCTTTTCTTTTGCATTTTTTCTACAGATTTTTCATCTTCAACAGTAATGCCAAGTTCGTCATGTTCGTAACTATTTGACTTTATAACTTGATCTTTCTCTCCTGGGAAAGCAAGAGGAGAAATTCCTTTCTTTGTATTTTTATATCTTGAATAACTTCCTTTTTTATTCCAAAATAAAGGTTTTTCGTATTTAACTTTTTCTAAAACTTTTTCGTCAAAACTGAAGGTACTTTCAGAAACTTCTTTATCTACTAATAAAATAGATGGCGTCTGGTATTTCCAAGAAAGATTTAATATTTTCCCCGACCAGTAAAAAGACTCTTCAGCATCCCCTGGAGCAATAACAAATCTTAGAATATCACCATGACCAGCCGTTAAAGCAAAAAGTAAATCACCTTGTCCATTATAAGTCGCAACACCGCTCCCGGGAGACATTCTTTGACTTTCGACTATGACCAGAGGGATTTCACTTTGAGCAGCAAGACTTAATCCTTCCGTCATTAATGCAAATCCTCCTCCAGAAGTTCCAACCATAGTCCTACTCCCCGCATAGGCAGCTCCTAAGGCTGCGTTAACAATTCCAACTTCGTTCTCTAATTGAGAAACAGCTACATTAAATTCTTTTTTATGTTTGGCTAAGTAGTGTAAAATTCCTGAGGCCGGAGTCATTGGATAAGCAAAATAAAAATCAAGGCCTGCCTTAACAGCCCCCAGGGAAATTGCTTCGTTGCCAGTCAAAAGAATTGAACCTTTCTTGTTTATTCTTTTAACCTTAATTATATTTTCTAAACTATCAAAAGATTTTCTCGCTATCTTTAAATTTATCTTTTGATATTTTTTAAATTCTTTTTTAAAAAGTTTTTCTATTATTTTCCAATCAATACCAATGATTTTTGCAAAACCAGCCATAAGGGCAGTATTTCCCATTATGGAAGTCCCCTTAAATTCTTCAACAATTTTATCCATTTCTATTCCTACTGCATTTTTATTGCGAAGAGATATCTCGTCACTGTTATATATAATAATCCCTTCTTTATCTAAATCCTTTTTATGTTTATCTACGGTATTTTTATCCAAAGCTAAAAGAAAATCTATCTTTTCTCTGTGAGATAAAACTTTTTTATCAGACACTCTAATATGGGAAAAACTATGACCACCTCTAATTAAAGATTGATAGTCATCATAAATGAATATATTATATCCGAGTTCAGAAAAAAGCTTAGCAATCATTAATCCAGCTTTCCTAGATCCTTGCCCTGCTTCCCCTCCTATTAAAATTGAATAATCTTTTTTCATCATTTTAAGATTATAACACTTATTTTTTTGTCTCTCACCTTTTTTTTCTTTTATGTGTTTCTTATTATGAGTTTATACCCATAACTACTTTTGTCAAATAAAATTTATTTTATAATTTTCAGAAACTCCTTTTCAGAAATAATTTTAACTCCAAGTTTTTGAGCTTTTTCTTTTTTGGATCCAGGGGAACTCCCGCAAACTACAAAATCTGTTTCTTTGGAAACAGAGGAAGATATATCTCCTCCCAGCATCCTAATCTTATTTTTTGCTTCATCGCGAGTCATACGGTTTAAAATTCCTGTAAATACAAATTTTTTTCCTCTGAACTTCTTTTCTACTTTCTTTGGGGCAATGATTTTTATACCTGCTTTAATTAAATTATTAATTAATTCAAGATTAGACTCTTCTCTGAACCACTCATATACACTTCTTGCTACAATACATCCAACGTCAGGAACTTTTTCCAACTCCTCCGGTCTAATTTTTTTTATATTTTCTAAACTTCCAAAATAATTAGCTAAATCAATTGAAGTTTCTTCTCCCGTGTAACGAATCCCCAAACTGAAAATAAAACGCGAAAGAGAAATCTCCTTTGATTTTTCAATCGCTTTAACTAAATTTGAAGCTGATTTTTCAGCAAATCTTTCCAAGGGAATTAAATCCCCCTCAGCCAATTGAAAAATATCTGAGGCTAAAGATATAAGTTTCTCGTCCATCAATTTGTCTATGACTTTAGGACCAAGACCTTGGATATCAAATGATTTTTTAGAAATAAAATGATAAAGGAATTTTTTTCTTATCGCACTACATTTAGGATTTTTACATCTCCAGATTACCTCTTTTTCTTTTTTCACTAAATCATTACCGCAAAAAGGACACTTCTTTTTAAAATAAAATTGTTTTTCTTTTCCCGTCCTTAATTCTTTCAAGACCTTTATGATGTCTGGAATGACATCACCAGCTCTTGCAACAATAACCGTATCTCCTATTTTAATTCCTAATCTCTTTATCTCGTCCTCGTTATGCAAAGTAGCTCTCGTTATCGTAGTCCCCCCTACTTTTACAGATTTCAAAACAGCAACTGGAGTAACTGCCCCTGTTCTGCCAACTTGTAAAATTATATCTTGAATAGTTGTAGTTGCTTCCTCAGGAGAAAATTTTAATGCTCTTGTTGCACGAGAACCTCTCCCAGCTTTACCTAATTTTTCAAAAAGTGAGTTATCGTTTACTAAAACGACCACACCATCAACCTGAAAAGGAAGAATATTTCTTTCATTGGTAGTCTCTCTCCAATAATCAAAAACTTCTTCTAATTTTTTACAAACCTTGCCTCCGTTTGATTTAAATCCCAACTTCGGGAGCACTTGATGCTCTTCTGAATGTTTCGTTTGTCCAAAATCAGTAACAATATCATAAGCTAAAAATTTAAGAGGCCTTGAAGATGCAATCTTTGGATCAAGTTGTCTTATTGATCCTGCTGCAAGATTTCTTGGATTAGCATATTTTTTTACTCCTTTCTTTTCTAAATCCTCATTCATTTTTTCAAAGTCATCCTTCTCCATATATACTTCTCCCCTAATTTCAACCTCTCCTTTTTCAATCAGGTTCTTAATTTTTGATTTTATTTTCTTTGGTACATCCGTCTTTAAATCAATTTTTAGAGGAATACTCTCAATGGTTTTAAGATTATTTGTAACATCTTCCCCAATCTTCCCATTTCCCCTGGTAGACCCCTGAACAAAAATACCATTTTTGTAAATTAACGTTACCGCAAAACCATCAATTTTTAATTCTGCAAAATATTCAATTTTCTCAAGACGAGTCAATCTTTTTAAATAATCTTCCCAATTCTCAATTTCTTTCTCCGAAAAAACATCTTCCATTGAAAGCATCGGATTCTCATGTTTTACTTTTTCAAATTTTTTCAAAGCTCTTCCTCCAACTCTCTGAGTTGGAGAATCTTTCGTTAGAAACTCAGGGTATTTCTTTTCTAAAGATGATAATTCTTTTTTAAGCGAATCTAATGCAGCATCGGATATCTCTTGTTGATCAAGAACATGGTAGAGATATCTGTGATGATAAATGCTTTTCTTCAATTTTTTTATTCTCTCTTTCGTTTCTTTTTTAGATAATTCTAAGCTCATATTTCTATTATAACAAGAATCATCTAAACATTTAAACGCCCTAACATTTAAACATAGGGAAAAGGTGTTAGGTATTAAGTATTAGGTGTTAGAAAATACTAGATACTAGATACCTAATCCGCCAACTGGCGGAACAGGATACGGAATACGAGAATACGAAAAAAGAATAGAATAGAAGAGAGGAGACAGAGGCAATATGTTTTTCAAGGTGGCTCTCGGAGGTCTGTTGGCATGGTTCCG
>CAZHQQ010000035.1:0-5735 GCA_964534925.1 uncultured Candidatus Saccharibacteria bacterium
TATGTTAAAATAACCCAATGGAAAAACAAATATATCTATCAGTTATAATACCCGCTTATAATGAAGAAAAGAGACTTCCGATCACCATAAGGGAAATCCAAGAGTATCTTTCTTCTCAATCATATGATTCTGAGATATTAGTTGTCAGTGATGGTTCTACTGACAAAACAGTTGAAGTGGCAGAAAAAATGGCTTCAGAAGAAATAGATAATTTAAGAGTTATTGGCTTTAAAGAGAATTATGGAAAAGGATATGGCGTTAAAGCGGGAATGCTTGAGGCTAAAGGCCAATATAGGCTTTTTACTGATGCTGATAATTCAACTTCAGTTGACCAAGTTGGAAAAATGCTTCCTTGGTTTGAAAAGGGATATGATATTGTCGTTGGTTCAAGAGATATAAAGGGAGCTGTCCTTGATCCTCCCCAGCCTTTCATTAGAAGATTTGTAGGGGGAGTCTTTAGATTTCTAACTCACATAATATGCGGGACATGGAATATCTTAGACAGTCAATGCGGTTTTAAATGTTTAAGCAAAGAAGCTGCTGAAAATATTTTTCCCAAATGTGTTATTAATAAATTTGCTTTTGATCCTGAAATTCTTGTTATTGCTAGAAAGATGAATTATAAAGTAAAAGAGGTTCCTGTCCATTGGAAGAATGATTTAAATAGCAAGGTGAAGCTAAAAAATACTTTTAATATGTTTCGCGATATTCTCAAGATCAGATGGAATATAATAAAAGGGATATACTCTTAAAAAATATTTTATTCTATGAAAAAACCGTTATCAGAACTTAGGTATGATTTAATTTCTAAAAATTGGGTTGTTGTTGCTGAGGGTAGAGCCAAAAAACCCGAAACTTTTAAGAAAAAGGCACAAGGAGTGAAAAGTTCTTCCTATTGTCCTTTTTGTAATTTAACAAAAAAGGAAAAACCTACCCTTGTTTTTAACAAAGGGGAAGAGGTTTCTATTTCAAATTTTCCTGACAAATGGACAACGGTAGCTCTTTCTAATAAATATCCCGCTTTTTTTCTAGGGGAAAAACTTAACAAGAGAAAAGAGGGAAAGTTCTATCAAAAAATGAATGCTGTTGGTTATCATGAAGTGGTAATAACAAAAAATCACAATAAATCACTTGCCAATCTCTCTATAAACGAAATTAAGGAAGTATTTGATATATACCAAAAAAGATATCTTGATTTAATAAAAAAACCTTTCGTTGAACATATTTTTATTTTTCATAACCATGGCAAAGAAGCTGGAGCTTCTATTGCTCATCCTCATTCTCAAATAATAACTACTCCTTTGGCAGACATAGATCTAGAAAGAGCTCTTATTAATGCAAAAAAGTATTATAAATCCGAAGGCAAATGCATTTATTGTGAGATGAATAAGTGGGACAAAAAAGTTAAAAAAAGAGTTGTATTTGAAAATGAGCATTTTATAGCTATTTGTCCTTTTGCTTCTAAGGTTGCTTTTCAAGTAATAATTTCTCCTAAGAAACATCTTCCTTATTTTGAGAAAATAACAGAAGAAGAAAAAGTTAGTCTATCAGAAGCTTTCAAAGATGTTTTAGGGAAGCTTTATAAGGGACTTGATGATCCTTCTTATAATTTCTATTTACATACTGCTCCTTCTGACGGTAAAAAGTATCCTTTCTATCATTGGCACTGGACAATTCTTCCTAAAACCTCAACCTGGGCCGGGTTTGAATTAGGGGCCCAAATGGAAATTTTAACTATTTCTCCGGAACGGGCAGCTGCATATTTAAGAAAACAATGATCCTTGAATTAAAAACTTTTTTGATTGCAATGTTGCCGATTACAGAATTAAGAGGGTCTATTCCTGTTGCGTTGACTTTTTATCATCTTCCTGTTTGGTCTGCTTATCTTTTTTCTGTTTTAGGAAATATTGCTCCTGTAATATTAATTATCTCGTTCTTAGAAAAGTTTTCTGTTTTCTTAAGAAAGAATATTAATTTTTTTGATTCTTTTTTTAAATGGCTTTTTGAAAAAACAAGAAAAAGACACGCAGAAAAATTTAAGAAATGGGAAGAATTAGCTCTTGTTATGTTAGTAGCTATTCCTCTTCCATTTACTGGTGCTTGGACTGGTTGTATTTGTTCTTTCGTGTTCGGAATTCCTTTGAAAAAAGCTTTTCCCTTAATTACCTTAGGGTGCTTAATTTCTGGGATAATTGTTACTTTGTTAACATTAGGAATAACTCAATTGATTTAATTAAAACGAAGAGATTGTCCGCTTTCAGCAAGACTAGTATCTCGTCCGCCAGTCGGCGGAGCCAGCCGGCGGATAAGTTATATCCATCGGCAATAAATTTTTCAAGGTACCGGACGTTCAAATCCCAGCGTGATTTGCCGTCCTGCACTCTCGGTCTGTTGTCCGCTTTCAGCGGAACCATGCCAACAGACCTCCGAGAACTACCTTGAAAAGCATATTGCCTCTGTTAATTGTTTATATTCTCATTCTTTTTCCTCTTATGTTTAAATGTTAGAATGTTAGTATGTTTAAATGATCCTTGTCATAAGTTATTATTCTTTATGAAATCATTAATTGTTGCTAATTGGAAAATGAATCCTAAGTCTTTAAGAGAAGCGAAGAAGCTTTTAGAAATGGTTAAAAAAGGACTTAAAAAATCAAACAAAAATAAAGTCATTATTTGTCCCTCTTTTTTATACATTCCATTATTCAAGCAACAAAAATCGTTGGAAATTGGAGGACAAAATTGTTCCTCAGAAGAAAAGGGAGCTTTCACGGGTGAAGTTTCTCCTTTCCAACTTAAAGATATGGGATGTAACTATGTGATTTTAGGCCATTCCGAAAGAAGAAAATATTTCAATGAGAGTAATAAGATTATTAATAAAAAGATTAAAGAATCTCTAAGAGCCAATTTAATTCCTATTGTTTGTATTGGCGAAGATTCAAAGACAAAAAAAGAAGGGGGGGCTATTTCTTTAATTGGATTTCAAATCAAGGAATGTCTTTTTGGAATACCTAAAGACGAAGGGATGAAAGTTATATTTGCCTATGAGCCCTTATGGGCCATAGGTTCTAAAAAGTCTTGTCCTTTAGTTGATGCCCAGGAGATGAGAATCAATATTCAAAAGATATTATCTAAGTTTTTTAAAAAACCTTCCTTCAGGGCAAAAGTACTTTATGGAGGAAGTGTTAATGTTAATAATGCTTCAGGATATATAAAAAAGGCTGGACTTGATGGCCTTTTAATAGGAGGAGCTTCTCTTGATGAAAGATTCAGTAAAATATTGATGAGAGTTTAACTTTCCTTCCTAAACGTTATGCTTAGACTACATGAATATCTTTTTTAACGATTTTTTTATAACTCTGCTTGCGGAGATCTTTATTTTAGAGAGGTTTCTGATAAAATCATAGAATATACTTAGCCTAAATCGGAGGAATTTCTCCTCCGTTCTTTATGCAAATGAATTTTTTAAAAAACATTAACTATTTAAAAAAGAGATTTAAAGATCCGTCAAAAATAAAAGTTGCCGTTGCACTTTCTGGAGGGATTGATTCTTCTGTTTGTGCTTTTCTTTTAAAAAAAGCAGGATTTAAAGTTAGAGGTTTTTTCTTAAACTTATATGATTCTGATTTTTTTGAGGATTCTCTGTCTGGGGCAAAGAAAATGTCTGAAATTTTAGAAATCCCTTTTGTAGAGGTAGACGCAAGAAAGGAATTTAAAAGAGACGTAATAAAATATTTTCTTTTTGAATTGAAAAACGGCAGAACCCCTAATCCTTGTGTTGTTTGTAATGAGAAAATAAAAATGGGAATTTTGTTAAAAAAAGCAGTTAGCTCTGGTATGTATTTTTTGGCTACTGGTCATTATGTTAAAAAAGAAGAGGGAAAAATTTTTAAGATTTTAATGGCTAAAGATAAGAGCAGAGATCAAAGTTATTTTCTTTGGAAATTATCTCAAGATAAATTATCTAAACTTCTTTTTCCTTTAGGGGATATAACAAAAAAGGACATTTTAAAAGAAGCAGAAAAAATAGGGATATTAGATAAAGAAAGAAAAGAATCAAGAGAGATTTGTTTTGTCGAAAAAAATATTGAAGGCTTTGTCTCTAAATTTTTCAAGGAAGAAAAAGGATTGATAATTGATCAAGATGAAAAAATAATTGGAAAACATAAAGGACTTTTTCTTTATACCATTGGCCAAAGAAAAGGGATAAAACTTTCAGGAGGCCCTTATTATGTCTTAAATAAAGATTTAAAAAGAAATGTTTTAATCGTCACTAAAAATGAGAAAGATTTATTTAGAAAAAAGTTAATCTGTTCTGAAGTTAATTGGATTTCAGGATTAAAACCTTCTTTTCCTCTAAAAGTAGAGGTTAAAACGAGATATGCCCAGAGACTTTCCTCTGCTATTCTGAAAAATGGAAACGGTAAAGATAGGTTAGAAATTGAGTTTAAGAGAAAACAAAGAGCTATAACTCCAGGTCAATCCGTAGTCTTTTATATTTCTTCCAAGGGAGAGTGGGAAATGATTGGTGGAGGAGTTATTGAAAACTTTGTTTAATTCATCTAATAATAAACTTTTCGTTGAGAACAGTTTTCCTTTAACTTAAATCAGGGCCGAACCCTGATTTAAGTTAGTTGACTCAAGCCCCATACTATTTTAGAATAGTATAATATGATCAAGAAGAAGAAAAAACAGAAAAAAGTTTCTAAAAAAGGGAAATCAAAGTCTTTTAAGAAAAAAAAGATTATTTTTTCTGAGCCAAAATCAGGAGAAATTATAGTTCCCAAGACTAAGATAAAGATAATTGGAATTGGTGGTGGAGGAAATTCAATTGTTTCTGAGATTGCTTCTCGTGCCGCAGGTTCAAATTTAAAAGATAAAGTTTTAAAGAAGATTGACTTTGTTTGCCTTAATACTGATACTCAATCTTTAGGAAGGGTTTCAAAAAGATGTAAAAAGATTAGTTTTGGAGAAGGAATGACTCGAGGTTTAGGCTGTGGGATGGATTCAAGTATTGGTGAAAAAGCTGCCGAAGAAAGTAAAGAAAAGATTCAAAAAGCTCTTCAAGGAGCAGATTTCTATATCATAATAAGTTGTCTTGGTGGAGGGACAGGTTCTGGAGGTAGTCCAGTAATAAGTGAAATTTGCAAATCTCTCAAAAAAACGACTCTTGGTATTTTTACTCTTCCTTTTGGATTTGAAGGAGAAAAGAAACAGCAAATTGCTAAGGATTCATTGAAAAAAATGACTTCTTCTCTAGATTCTCTTGTTATTATTCCTAATGATAAAATATTTCAGTTAGTTGATGAAAACACTGCTCTAAAGAAAGCACTTTCTACTATAAACCAGAGACTTTGTTTTAGTCTAGAAGGTGTGACCGAGATGATTCAAAAGCCCGGGCTTGTTAACATAGATTGGGCTGATTTTAGGGCTATACTTGGTTCAGGTTTTTCAAATTCAGGGAAAGGAAAGCTTTGTTATCTAAATAGAGTAATAGCTAAAGGTCAAGATAGAGGTTTTATTGCGGTTAAACAAGTAGTTAAAAACGTCTTAAACGACTATGATTTAAAGGGTGCGGATAGGATTTTATTTAATATCGAAGGAGGAAAAGATTTAAAAATGAGTGAGGTTGATCATATAAGCAAGACGATATCCGACTTTAACAGAAAAGCAAAGATAATATTTGGAATATCTTCACTTTCCGAGAAGCCTATTCCTCAAAAGTTTTCTAGTGACAGC
>CAZHQQ010000036.1:0-5606 GCA_964534925.1 uncultured Candidatus Saccharibacteria bacterium
CAAAATCAAGACAAAATTCTTCTTTTGTATGTCTTACTAACATTAAGTTAGCATAATAACCTTTTAAATCTTTGTCTTCTATTTTTATTTTGACTTCTTTTTTATCCATATATAAAAGTTATATTATTTGGACCTTTTTGATTTTTACCCAAGCTCATTTCTTCATTATTTATTTCAAATTTTAAGGGTTCTTTTTGTTCTTCTTTTGCCGTTATATACCCGAAAGCAAAAGAAAATAAAGAAATTAATATTACCCCAATTATTAAGATTATATCAGCTTGGTTCCTTTTGACAAATTTAACTAATTTTGTTAGCATTGTAGTGTCAGTTAATATATTCTGACATTTAAACGCTTAAGTATCAAATCAAATCTTAGTATATTAAATGTTTAAATGTTTAAATGATTTATGTCTAAAACAAAAGCAGCAGGATCAACCCATCTAGGAAGAGATTCAAAGCCTAAATATCTTGGGGTCAAGAAATATCAAGGAGAAAAGGTAAGAAAGGGTATGATTATTATTAAACAGAGAGGAACAAAAGTTATCCCAGGTAAAAATGTAAAAAAAGGAAAAGATGATACTCTTTATGCAATTAAAGAAGGCGAAGTTAAGTTTGCAACAAAAAGAAAAATGAAATTTGACGGAACTCAGAGAATTGCAAAAGTTGTGAGTGTCCAATAACTTAAATTTAAATTATTACAAAGGGAGTCAGGAATGACTTCCTTTTTTAATACAAGACTCTATAAATTTTTTAAATAATGGATGAGGTTTTAGGGGTCTCGATTTGAATTCTGGATGAAATTGAACGCCTACAAAGAAAGGATGATCTTTTAATTCTATTATTTCTGCTGTTTTGTCTTTTGTATTTACTGCTGATATTACCATGCCTCCTTTTTCTAGTTGAGCTTTAAAGTTATTATTTAAAGCATATTCATCTCTGTGTCTTTCGTGGATAATAATATTGTCCTTATGTTTTTCCTCAGGTAGTGAATAGGCGTTAAAACTAATTGTATCCTGTTTCACATCACATAAAGAATTTCCAAGAATTCGTTCTTTTAGCTTAACGATTAAGGGGTTTTCACACTTTTCCGAAAATTCACCATTGCAAATATTTTTAATCTTACAAACATTTCTAGCAAATTCAATTATCGCTAACCTTAATCCTAAAGATATTCCAAAATAAGGAATTTTGTTTTTTCTGCAAAATCTAATTGCTTCTATTTTTCCTTCGGCTCCTCTTTTGCCAAAACCTCCAGGGATAATTACACCATTAATTTCCTTTAAGTCTCTTTTTAAATTTTCTCTTGCTTCTTTTGTTCCATTAAGAAGTTCCGAAGGGTCGTATTTCTTTGAATCCATCCAAATAATTTCAGGATCTTTTTTGAATTGCCACGAAGCATGTTTTACGGCTTCTGTCATTGAAAGATAACAATCAGTTGAAGCGTTAGTATTGGCAGTAAAAAATTTTTCAATAATACCAATTCTAACTTTTCCCTTGGGATGTTCTATTATTTCCTCTAATTTCTCCCATGATTTTAATCCTTTCTTAGTTTTTGCTTTAATATTAAATTGATTCAATATCTTTTCTCCCAATTTTTCTTTTTCAAAATTTACAGGTATCTTGTAAATTGACGTAACGTCAGGAGCCGAGATTACATTTTCTATATCAATATTGCAAAAAGTAGATATTTTTCTTTTTTTAAATTTATCTAATGGTTTTTCAGAACGAGCTAATATTATATCTGGTTGTATTCCGGCTGAATTAAGTGTCCTTGCTGCATATTGAGTAGGTTTAGTCTTCATTTCTCCAATCATCTTTGGAATTGGTATATAACTTACCAAAATAAACATAAGATTTTTAGGACTTTTCAATTTAATCATTCTCGCCGCTTCTAGAAAAAGCATATTCTGATATTCTCCTATTGTTCCTCCTATCTCTATTAAAATAAAATCAGCCATGTTTTTTTTGGCTGCTTTATTTATCCTAGATATGACTTCATTGGGAATATCAGGGACAACTTCCACGCATTTTCCTTTATATTCTAAAGCTCTTTCTTTCTTTATCACAGATTGATAAACTCTACCTGTCGTCATGTAATTTTCTCTTGTCAGTTCTAAGTCCAAAAATCTTTCATAATTTCCCATATCTTGATCACATTGATCTCCATCTTTAGTTAAAAATGCTTCTCCATGTTCTAGAAGATTCATTGTCCCAGCATCTATGTTGATATAAGGATCTATCTTTACTGTTGTTACTGTGAAACCTTTGCTCTGTAATATTCTACCTATACTAGCCGTTGCTATTCCTTTTCCGATACCAGACATTACACCTCCGGCAACAAAAATATATTTGGTCATAACTAAAAAATACGAATCTATAAATGATATGCAAATACAACAAACAATACGCTTTTTATTTGTAATATTCTAATAAAATTTATAGTATCCGAACTATATTTTTTATTTATCCTCTGTGACGATTATCCTTATTTCAGTCTCTAAATTATGTTCAAATTTTATTTTTACAGGGAATTCTCCTAACTCCTTTATATTTTCTTCAATCTTGATTTGATTCTTTTTTATTTCGTATCCCATTTTTTTCAGTTTATCAGCAATCTTTTGAGAAGTTATCGATTCAAATAATTGGTTTTCTTTGCCGATTTTTACTGAAAAGTTAACTTCAATACCATCCATTTTAGAGGCAATTTCTTGAATTTCTTTTAATTCCTCTTCTACATTTTTATCTTCTTTTCTCTTTTCTTTTTCAATCAACATAATGTTTTTTTCTGTAGCTATCTTAGCTAAATTATTAGGAATCAAAAAATTCCTGGCATAGCCATCCTTTACTTCTTTAACCTCATATTTTTTCCCGATATTTTCCACGTCTTTAATAAAAATGATTTTCATAAATTTTTCCTTATTGATATTTTACCTTATTTCTTTTATGACTTCAATAGCTTTTTCTAATTGAGGGTCTTTTCCTTGCAAGTAATCCTCTTCTGTCATTTCTACCTCTATGTCTGGTTCAAGACCTTCGTCACTGATAGAAACTCTTTCAGGAGTAAGCCAATTGGCAACAGTTATTTTTAAAGTAGATCCATCACTTAATTTTTTAACTTCCTGAACACATCCTTTACCAAACGATTTTTCTCCTATGAGCTTTATTGATTTATTATCTCTTAAAGCTCCAGCTAAAATTTCTGATCCTGAGGCTGTTCCTCTATTAATTAAAATTACGACTGGATAAGAAAGCAAAGTAGAAGGTCCTTGGGAATTATATACTTTTTCTTTTTCTTTCCCGTTAAAATCTTCTATTACTACTACTTTCCCTTTCTCTAAAAACCATCCTGAAATATTTTTTGCAACATGAAGGTATCCCCCTGGATTATTTCTTAAATCAAGGATAATTCTTTCTGCAGGGCCTTTAAGTATTTCTGAAGCAGCTTCTTTAAAGTCACTTTCTGCCTGACTGCTAAATTGATAAAGTTTTAAATATGCTATATCTTCTTTTCCCTCAGAAGATGACATTAGTTCCCATTCAAGAGAAGGAATTTCTATAATTCCTCTCTCTATGTTAAATTCTTCTGGTTTTTCCCATCCATCTCTCATAATCATTAAAGAAACCTCTGTTCCCTTTTCTCCCCTAATTATCTTAACTGCTTCTTCTGTCATTATATTATTTGTAAAAGTATCATCTATCTTTACAATTATATCTCCGGATCTAATTCCTGCTTTTTGAGCTGGAGTTTTTTCAAGAGGAGCGATAACAGTTAGTTGTCCATCTCTTAATCCTATCTCCATTCCCACTCCTTCAAAAACTCCTTCTGTATCTTCTAGAAATATTTTTGTTTCTTCAGGGTCAAGAAAAATAGTATAAGGGTCTTCAAGAGACTTAGCCATTCCAGAAAGAGCTCCATAAATAATTTTCTGTTCGTCAATTTCTCCACTGTTCACAAAGTCATTTTTGATTTGTTGGTATCCTTCCCAAAATAAAGAAAAGTTAAGTTCTTCAGGAGCGCAAATCCTGCATTGTGATGAACCAAAATATTTTCCAACAAAAAAACTAGTACCGATTATACAGATAAAAAGAATTAAGGTTAAAGTATTTTTTAAGAATTTTAACATTGTTTTAATATATCATAATCATTTAAACATCCAAAGTAGATAATCCGCCAACCGGCGGACGGAATACTATTATTGCCTTGAAAATTTATTGCCGATAAGCAAGTGACTTAACGCAAGATAAGTGCCCCCGACGCGACTCGAACACGTAACCGTCTCCTTAAAAGGGAGCTGCTCTACCAATTGAGCTACGGGGGCAAAAACACTTACAATGATATTTTACATTAATTAAAGAGAAAAACAATAAGCTCTTTCTTAATGTAATTACATCCCTTTTTCCTTAAGTTGTTTCAATAATTCTTTTTGTTCCTTTGAAATTTTCCTAGGAATAGATATCTTTATTTTGATATACAAGTCCCCTCTTCCTATGCCTGAAAAGTAAGAAATTCCTTTCCCAAAAATCTTAAATATTTTTCCTGATTCTGTCCCTGAAGGTATTTTTAATATTAATTTTTTTCCTTCCAATGTAGGAATCTCTATTTCGTCACCTAAAACGGCTTGGGGAAAAGAGATAGAAGTATTTGAATAAAGGTTGTTCCCTTCTCTTTTAAATAAATGATGCGGTTTGAGAAATATTCTGACATATAAATCGCCAGCACTTCCATTTCTTTTCCCTGCATTTCCCAAGCCAGGAATCCTTAATACTTGATTAGCGTCTATTCCTTTTGGTATGGAAAACTTAATTTTTTCTTCTTTTTTAATCCTTCCCTCTCCCCTACAAGCACTACAAGTTTTTTCTGGCACATATCCCTCTCCATGACATTCAGGGCAAACGTTTATTCTCGCGAAAGAACCAAAAATAGTTCTTTTTATTGTTTTTACCTTTCCAACTCCCCCACAAGTAGAACATTTTTTCATTTTAGTCCCTGGTTCAGATCCCTTCCCATTACATTTATCACAAACTACATATTTTCTGATTTTAATTTCCTTTTGTTGATTTTCTAAAATATCTTCTAAATTAAGTTCTAGATCAATCCTAATATCTTCCCCTGTTCTAAGATCTTCTTCTTTCGCATTAGATCTCCCAGTACCAAAACCAAATGCATTTCCAAATACACTTTCTAGGTCTTCAAAATCAAAATTAAAACTTCCATTTTGCCCAAAAGTAGAACCAAAATCAAATCCCTGAGAAGGGCCGCTATTTTGGTCAAACGTTTTCCCAAATTGATCGTATTGAGCTTTTTTTTGCTTGCTTGATAAAACTTGATATGCTTCGTTTATCTCTTTAAATCTTTCTTCATCTCCTCCTTTGTCGGGATGAAATTTGTGAGCAAGTTTATGATAAGCTTTTCTGATCTCTTCAGGAGTAGCGTTTTTAGAGATTCCTAAAATTTTATAATGGTCTTTTGATGGCATGAGATAAATAAATAATAGTTAACTATCCGCCAGCTGGCGGAACTAATGACTTATGACTTATGACAAATCATTTAAACATCCTAACATCTTAACATTTAAACATAAGAGAAAAGAGAATGAGAATATACG
>CAZHQQ010000037.1:0-5344 GCA_964534925.1 uncultured Candidatus Saccharibacteria bacterium
TTTTAAACCAGAAGAACAGGCAGCTATTTCCTTAATCCGAAAATCAATCAGAAAAGAAGTTTTCAGCTTTGAGATAGCTAAATTAACTGAGAGTATCGGGAAAAGTTATGCAAAAGTTATTTTGTTCTTGTATGCACCTCCGGATGCAAAATCTATCTTTGATAAAATTGAATCTGAATTTAAAAAAATAGCATTAAGAGAGTTAGAAAATTGGCTCAATCAGAATGAAATAAAAACTGCGAACGGCGAATTAGCACTTTCTTATAATGATTATCAAAAAAATGAGCAAAAGGTAGATTTCCAATATGTAATGGTCTTCCATCCTTTAAAAAATGATCGGGCTGAGATAGGAATAGAATTTTATTCATTAGACTATCTCTCCCTACTGTCTTCTACGTGGGAAACACCGTGGGATATTTATGATCTTCTTGATCGAAACAAAACAACCATAAACCCTTTTGTTGTTAAGGTAAAAATAGGTGTGGAAAAGTTTGGATCAGGATATAAGTGGGACTCAAGTTATAAAACAGAAATTAGCGTTGAATTCCCTGATCAAGTGCCCGATATTAGACCCTCCGAAAAGGTCTCTTTTTTTAATAAAATAAAGGCCATTTTCAAAAAAATAGAGGGACTGGCCAATGAGTTTTCTTACTGGATTCGTATCCCCGGACTTCCATGGCAAGCGGAAGTAATAAAAAATGTGGGAATGGAAGCATGGGATAAATATCAAATTATAGAACCAGATATTGAAAATAATGAAGATTTAAGCGAGGAAGAAAAAGAGAAAGAAAAAGAAGATTCTATAAAAAATATTCTTTCTGAATTTCAGAAAGAAAATGATTTTTATCCTTTTGATCCCAAAAATCAGGAGAATGAATCAGAAAAGGAAAATAATGATAAAAAAGATGAAAGCGAAGAAGAATCTTACTGGTGTAAGGAATTTAACGATTCGGCTTCTAGGAATGAAATTATTTTCAACGAAATTGCATGGATGGGAACTCCTAATTCTTCAAACGATGAGTGGATTGAGCTTAAAAACATTTCTAATAATTCCGTTGATTTAGAAGGTTGGCAATTATTTGATGAAAAAGCTCAGATTGAAATACTTTTTAGCAAAAATGATGTTATCCCTGCTAATAGTTTCTATCTACTAGAAAGAACTGACGATAATTCTGTTCCTTTCGTTAATTCTGACTTAATTTATGTAGGATCTCTTAATAATAAAGAGGAATCTCTCTATCTTTTTGATGAAAATTGTTTTCTCCAAGATAAAATAGAAGTTGAATCTGATTGGCCTGCCGGGGAAAATCTATCCGCTGAAAAAAGGACGATGGAAAGAGATAAAGATGTAAAAGAATGGCATACTTACTCCGGTTATCAAAATAATGGAATCTGGGGAACACCAAGAAGAGAAAATAGTCCTAAAACAGAGAGCACGAAAGATAAAAACGCAGAGGAAGGACAAAAAAATGAAGAAGAAGAAAATGATACAGAAGATAACAAAGAAACAAAGACAAACGATTCTTATTTTTTACAAAAAATCCTTATTACTGAGGTGCAGATAGAAGGAGATAACGCTAAACAAGATTTTATAGAATTATATAATCCGTCAGAAGAAGAAGTTGATATCTCAGGATGGCAGATAAAAAAGAAAAATCAGGGCGGGACAGAATCTTCAATAACGCTTTTTCCTGAAGGATCTTTTATTTCTTCAAAAAGATATCTTTTATGGGCAAGTTCAAAAGAAGAAAATTACCCTAATTCCGTTAATGCCGATATTTTTAGAGGTTCATATCTCACAAAAAATAACAGTATCGCTCTTTTTGATTATTACGATAATCTTATTGATGCTGTTGGATGGGGAAATGGAAATAAAAATCCTTTTTTTGAAAACTCCCCGTTTTCCCAAAATCCCAAGAATTATCAGAGCATAGAGAGAAAGAAGGATCAAAACGAAGAATATATTGATAATAATGATAATTTTAACGATTTTTCAATTCAAAATTGCCCTAATCCAAAAGACCAAACCACTAAATGTTATTCTCCTCCTTCTTCAGGCGGAGGAAGCAGTCAAGTCAATACGAACGATAATGATCCGGGAGAAAAACAAGAAGATAGCACAGAATTAAAACAGGAATTCAAAAAAATTATAATAACAGAGATTCAAGCACACCCTATCAAAGAAAGATTTGTCGAAATCTATAACCCAAATGACGAAGATATTGATCTTAGTAGTTGGTATATTCAAAGAAAAACTGAAAATGGGGGTCCCTATTCTTTAATTTCTTCCCCTAATTTTGAAGGAAAAATAATCAGGGCTTACGATTATTTCCTGATATCAGGAGAATCAAGTTCTTTTTCTAACAAATCTGACATTTTATTAGACCTGACAATAACAGATAGTAATACGATTATTCTTAAAAACCCAAACCGGGAAGTAGTTGATAAGGTTGGATGGAAAAATGCTAGAGATTTCGAAGAAAAAGCTTCAATTCCTTTTCTTTCGAGTCAAAGTATTGGTAGAAAATGGATAGAATCCAACAATTATCAAGACACTGATAATAATTACAATGACTTTGAGGTGCAATCCCCGACTCCGGGAGATAAAAATAGAACAGACAATGAACCCCCTCAAACTGAAATTATTTCAGGGCCTCAAAAATTAACAAATCAAACTCAGGCATCTTTTTCTTTTAAACCAAATGAAGAAAATTGCACCTTTGAATGCAAGCTGGAGAAAAAAAATTGGGGATTGTGCCAATCTCCTAAGAAATATGAAGAATTAGAAGAAGGAGAACATATTTTCTATATCAGAGCAAAAGATTCTTTTTTAAATACTGAAGAAATTCCTATCGAATATCATTGGATTATTGATTTCACCATTGAAAATCCCTCCATCTCTCTTTTTGACCTTTATACTCTTTCTCAATTTTATACAAATAATAATACAGTAGGAGTTGATGTCTCAGTTTCGGGACCAAAAGAGGGATTGGAGTGGTTTTTATTAGAAAAAAATCAGAGACCCAGCGAAGAATCAAACTGGCAAAAATCTCTTCCAATAGAATTTAGCTTCTCTTCTCCCCCAAAAGACGGATTAAAATCTTTATATATTTGGTCAAAAGACGATGCGGGAAATATCAGTAATGATATGGGATATGATAAAATTATCTTTGACGCTACTGCTCCTTCATCTCAGATTAACGAAATAAATGAATTTTATTCTTCTATTTTTACCCTGTCCTGGTCAGGAAACGATAATTACGAAACAAATTTATATTCTGGCATCTCAAATTATGATTTGGAATATACGACTAATCCTCTGGATGGAGTTTGGATTGATTGGCTGATGAATACAGACGAAAGAGAGACTGAATTTTCAGGAAAGAATAATGAATCTTATTATTTTAAAATAAGAGCAAAAGACAATGCTAGAAATATTGGAAACTGGTCAGAAATAGCTTCAACTACTATTGATGCCAATCCTCCTCAGATTAGTTTTGAATCCCTCGATCCCATCCAGACCCAAACTTCTTTTGTTCTTGGTTGGCAAGCAATAGATCCAATCGAAACTGTTTCAAGTTCTGGAATCGATGGTTTTAATCTGATATACACAGTCAGCCCCAGCAATAAGGATGGGATTAAATTACCTAATGGAAAAACCTGGTTATCTGGTAAAGAAAAATTTTTAGAATTAGAAAAAAACCAATATTTTCTAGAGTTAGAAGGTAAAGACAAAGCCCTGTATAATTTTGAGATTCAAGCTAAAGATAAAGCGGGAAATTTAAGCCAAAAAGCAATCACTTCTACCAAAATCAAGACCTTAAAACCAATTTTAAAAATTGAACCAAAAAAATTAGAATTCGAGGCAATAGAATTTAGTCTTAATCCTGAAAATCAAAATATCTTAATAACTAACTTGGGAAATTCAATTTTGGAATGGGAGTTTGTTAGTCCTCCCTCTGATAGTTGGGTATTTCTAGAGTCCTTTCCAGGATTCCTTAATTCTAGTGATTCTTCTAATATTCCTATTTATATCGACATTTCTAATCTTGAGTCAGGAGAATATTATTCAGAAATTGAAATAATTTCTAATGGTGGTTCTGAAAAGATTTCTATTTCTCTCTCTTTAGAAGAAGAACTTTTGCCTAAAATTGAAATTGTTTCCCCTGTGGATAACTCAATTTTTACTTTTCCAGAAAATACAATATCTGTTGAGGGAAATTCTAACTCTGGAAATTATATCTCCATCCAAGAAAAAGAATTTTTAGGAACAACAGCTGATGAAAATGGAATATGGAAAATTGAGAATGTCCCCCTTGAAGAAGGAGAAAACAATTTTATTTTACAATCAAGAAACCATTCAGGAGAAGAAGCCTCAACATCTCTAAGTGTTTATCTTAAAATACCAATATTAAAAATAGAAGAGAATGAATTCAGTTTTACAAGCTTAGAAGGATATAATCCTGACGCTAAAAAGTTAATCTTAGAAAATGTTGGCGAGGGCAATATTAATTGGAATATTGCATCAACAACTGAAAGTTGGATTTCCGTTATACCTAACTCAGACATTCTTTATAGTAGTAGTTCCTCTGAACTATCTATAAATTTAAATGTCTCTGACCTTGAATCGGGAGAATATAATACTAGTTTTAAAATTTTATCAGAAAATGCTACGAATACTCCTTTTGAAATTTCAATAAATTTAAAGATTGAACCAGTTTTAACTATAAAAGAGTCAACAATTCTTTCTCCAGACAATTTTGGATCTTTAATCGTGAGTGGAGTAGAAATTAGTTTAAATCCGGGAGAATATTTTTTTGAAGAACTAATTTTAGAAGGCGGAGCTAAACTATTAATAGATTCTAATTCTTCTTTAGAAGAATTTAAAGGAGCCACTATTAATGCAAATAATATTGATATTTGCGATGATTGCTCGATATCTGCCGATGAAAAGGGTTACTCTCCCATGAAAGGCCCCGGAGCTGGCGAAAGTAATACCCATTGTAATGCTTGCTATTATGGAGGGGCAGGATACGGTGGAAAAGGGGGAGATTCAGGATATATAGGATCAACTAAACATCCTTTAATCGTCGCGCGAGGCGGTGAAACTTATGGATCCATTAATCAACCAGCAGATCTCGGATCTGGAGGAAGGAATGACGATGGTGGTGGGGCTATTAAAATTAATGTTTCGGAAACACTAGAAAACGATGGTTTAATTTCTACAAATGGGAAAGGACCTCACTCTGGAAGTAGTGGAGGAAGTATTTGGATTATTACAAGTACTTTGAATGGTATCGGAGAAATCTCTGCTAACGGTGGTTCTGGCTCTTGGGATCCGTTA
>CAZHQQ010000038.1:0-5312 GCA_964534925.1 uncultured Candidatus Saccharibacteria bacterium
ATTTTAAAGGCCTTCGGCATGTCTTTTTTTTGGCCTTCGTACCATACTAGTTTTACTCGTTTTTCAAAGGATGGTCAAAGGGGGAAATATGTAAGTAAAAAACTATTTACTTGCATAGCTCCAAGCGTTTTAGGCCCTGTCGTTGGAGGAATTATTTTAACCGAATTTAATTATACCTTTCTTTTCTGTTCTGTTTTAGTATTTCTTTTAATTTCTGCCTTGCCCCTATTTTTAAAAAGAGAGCAAAAAGAAGTTTATTCTGATGGATACAAAAAAGCATGGGGAAGGATATTTAAAAAAGAGAACAGAAAATATTCTATTGGTTTCGCTTTTGCTTCTTTGGAAGCAGGAGTAAATAATTATCTTTGGCCACTTTTTATGCTTATCTTAGGAATAAAGTATCTATCTATGGGGGGCATTACTTCTTTTGCCATATTTTTATCTGCTATCCTTGCTCTTTACGCAGGGAAAGTTTCGGACAGTTTTAAAAGAGTAAAACTTCTTAATGTTGGTTCTTTTCTAACCTCTGTTTCCTGGGTTTTAAAATGCTTTGTTTTTAATCCTCTTACTGCATTTCTCGTCCACAGTTCTTATAAGGTTTTTTTATATCTTGCTGTCGTTCCCTTCCAAACTTTCTTTTATGAAAAAGCTGCTTTAGAAGGTGATTTTGCCGATGAATTTATTATCTCAAGAGAAATTACTATAAATATTTTTAAATTTATTTTTCTTTCGTCTTTAGCAGGAATATTCTTTTTCTTTCCTAATATATACTTCGCATTCTTATTAGCTGCTATTGCATCTTTAGGATTTATGATTTTAGGAAAACCATCTAAAGCTTTTAAAAAAAACAACGATGTTAATAAAAATTAAAGCTTTTCCAGGATCAAAAAAAGATAAGGTAATTAAGAAAAAAGATAATAATTTTGAAGTTAAAGTTAAAGAAAAACCTTTAAAAGGTCGAGCCAATAAGGCTGTTTTAATATTATTAGCTTCATATTTTAATCTTCCGCTTAATAAAATTAAGATAGTTAGAGGATTTAAGCAGAAGAATAAAATAATTGAATTAATTGGAGAATAATTATGAATGAATTTATTGAAGTCTTAACAGATGAAAAAAATCAGTTAGTTAATATAACTGAAAAAGTAGAAAAAATAATTGAAAAAAGTGGGGTTAAAAACGGTTTAGCTTTGATTTTTTCTTTTCACACTTCAGCAACTATCTTGATTAATGAAGATGAGCCAGGGTTGAAGAAAGACTGGTTCAAGTTTGTTGGGAAACTTACTTCTGGCCTAGAATTTTTTCATGATAAAATTGATAATAATGCCAGTGCTCATCTTATTTCCGGATTACTTGGCAATGAAAAAACTCTACCCGTGGAAAATGGCAAATTATTAAGGGGAACTTGGCAGGAGATTTTTTTAATGGAACTTGATGGTCCAAGAACGAGAAAAGTTTTAGTTAAAGTTATTAATAATTTTTTAGACAAATAAAAATAAAAAAAGAAAAGTTTATGGACGATTTATTTGATAAAAAGTTTGAAGAGAATCTTTTTGAAAAAGCTCCTTTAGCAGAAAGGATGAGGCCTTATGATTTTGATTATTTTTTTGGACAGGAGAATCTTATTGGAGAAGGAAGTCCTCTAAAAAGATCTATCCAAAATGACACCTTGAGATCTCTTATTCTCTGGGGCCCTCCCGGTTCTGGAAAAACCACTTTGGCAAAAATAATTGCTTACAAAACAAAAGCTGAATTTGTAAAATTTTCAGCTGTCACAAGTGGAGTTAAAGATATTAGAAATGCTATCGAGGAAGCCAGGGAAAGGCTGAAATTCAAAGGGAAGAGGACTATTTTATTTATAGATGAGATTCATAGATTCAATAAGGCTCAACAAGACACTCTTCTACCTCATACGGAGAATGGGACTATTATTTTAATAGGAGCCACAACGGAAAATCCTTCTTTTGAAGTTATTTCACCCCTCCTTTCTCGTTCTTCTGTTTATATTTTGAAGCCCCTTTCTGAAAAAGCTTTGGAAGAAATTATTTTGAGAGCTTTAAAAGATAAAGAAAGGGGGATAGGAGAGATGAATTTTAAAATTAAAAGAAGTGCTCTTGAGAAAATTATTTCTTTTTCTGACGGTGATGCAAGAACTGCTCTTAATTCTTTAGAATTTATATCGGATTATTTAAAGGACAGAAAGAAAAAAGAAATAGACAAGAAGGATGTTGAGCTGGCATTAAAAGAGCACGTCTTAAGATATGACAAAAAAGGGGAAGAGCACTATAGTCTTATTTCAGCCTTTATTAAGAGTATGAGAGATTCGGATCCCAATGGAGCTTTATATTGGTTAGCCCGGATGATTGAGTCTGGAGAAGATCCAAAATTTATTGCAAGAAGAATGATTGTTTTCTCTTCAGAAGATATTGGGAATGCTGATCCGAGAGCTTTAAGTATGGCTGTTTCTGTGGCGAGGGCAGTTGAATATGTTGGCATGCCTGAAGCTCAAATTAATTTAGCTCATGGGACCACTTATCTTTCTAAAGCTCCTAAAAATAATAATTCTTATAAAGCATTATTAAAGGCAAAAGAAGATGCTATTAAAGGTTCTTTTGGTGTTCCTCTCCACCTTAGGAATGCCGTGACTTCTCTGATGAAAAAAATTGGATATGGTAAGGGATATGAATATGCGCATGATTTGGAAGAAAAAAAATCAAATCAAAGCCATTTTCCTAAAGAAATAGGAGAGAAAAAATATTATAATTGATCGAGAAATTAGCGGAGAACCGCTTTCGATCAAATCTGTACTTTCACGATGAGACCTGATTTTTTCAGGTTTTTATGATATGCTAAAAAAAGATGAATCAGGAAGAATTTGAAAAAATAATTGAAAAATCAGTTTCTTCTTTGCCTGAAAAGATCCAAAAAATGATGGAAAATGTTGCTATTTGTATAGACGATGAGATTCCAGATATTAGAAAAAAGAGGGGAGGGATTAGAGTGTCAGGCAACCTTTTGGGTCTTTACCAGGGTATCCCAAAGACAACATGGGGCAGAAGTGCTGTAAGTGGAAGATTACCTGATAAAATTACTATTTTTAAGAAAAATATTGAGAAAAGTGCCAAAACAAAAGAAAAGATAGAAGAACTTATAAAAATTGTTGTATGGCATGAAATCGCTCATCATTTTGGATTTGAAGAAGAAGGAGTTAGAAAATTAGAATCAAAGTGGGAAAAATAATAAATAATTAATTTATGTCGAAGATGTATTCAGCTTCAAAAATAAATTCTTTTAATACTTGCAAACTTAAATATAAATATCAGTATATTGATAGGATTGATTCTGACGTGGAAACTATAGAAAGATTTCTGGGTAGTGTTGTTCATGAAGTTCTTGAGCATTTTTACAATCTTGTTAAAGGGGGAAAAGTTGAATCAATCGATTGGATACTAGATAAATACAGAGAAATATGGAGCAAAAAATATAACAATGATATCAAAATTGTAAAAAAACAATTTACGGCTATTGATTATTTTAAAAAGGGTGGAAAATCCATAAGAGATTATTATGAAAAGTATGATCCTTTTGACCAAACTAAAATTATAGGTACAGAAAGTTTTGAAAGGTTTAAGGTTGAAAGTGGAAAGGATAAATACGATTTTTGTGGTATTTTAGATAGGCTTGATTGGAACGATAAGGATAAAATTTACGAAATCCATGATTACAAAGCTTCAAATTCACTATTAACTCAAGAAAAAGCGGACAAGGATTGGCAATTAGGCCTCTATTATATTGCTTTAATAAAAAAATGGCCAGATGCCAATAATGCAAAACTTATCTGGCATTATCTTTTTTTCAATAAAGAGGTGGTTTCGTCTAGAGAAAAGGGAGACATAAAAGAACTTCAAAAAGATATCATACTAAAAGTTAAGGAAATAGAATCCTGCAAGGAATTTCCTCCTCAAAAAAGCGCTCTATGTAATTGGTGTGATTATCAAAATATATGTCCTTTATGGACACATCCTAAAAAGATGGAAGAATTTGACGTTAAGAAATATAAAAAAGATCCTGGGGTAAAGTTAGTCAAAAATTATAAAGAACTTGAAGAGAAGAAAAATGGATTAAAGGAGAAAATTCTTAAAATAGAAGAGGATCAATTGAAGCTTGAAGAAACTGTTTTCAAATTTGCCGAGGAAAATAAACTTTCTGTTATTGATGGCCTAGGAGCTCAGTTAAAATTAGACATAAAAAGTGAAATGAAACCTCCCACAAGAAGCGAGGATGTTAAAAAATGGGAAAATTTGAGGAAATTTCTCAAGAAAGAGAAAAAATACGAAGAAGTCTCAACTGTCTCCAATAGTATGCTTAAATATAATATGAGAGATTGGCCAAAAGGCCTTATCGATAAGGTCTTAAAATATTTTATAAAAAAGGAGACAAGGAATGTTAAATTAATTAATAAAGATTTTTAGTTTATGGAGTGTAATATAGAAGAAAATTTAAAAAATTGTCCTTGTACTTATATTGGATGTTCGAGGAAAGGAAAATGTTGCGAATGTCTGAAATATCATAAAGACAAGGGAGAACTGCCTGCCTGTCTTTTTTCCGAAGAAGCAGAAAAGACTTACGACAGATCAATCGAAAAATTTATTGCTGACTGGAAAGAAAGTAAATCTTATTGACCTTTATGATAAAAGCTTTTTTAAACTATCTTTACTCAATCCGATTTCTTATTATAATTTGTATTTTTGCTTTCTTTTTTTCAATCTTGGCAGGATATTTTTCAGCTCAAAGTAATCCTCAAGAAGCAGAAGAGTTTTTTGAAAAACTTGGAGAAATGTATGAACCGATCGAAGGGTTTAGTTCTTTTGGACAATTTATATTTGTGATATTGAATAATAGTATTGCCTTATTTTTATCCATTTTACTTGGAATTGTATTTGGTGTTTTCCCTTTTATAGTTATCTTTTCAAATGGTACAATTTTGGGTATATTGATGTATCTCTTTCAATACAACCTATCCTTAGATCAATTCTTTATTGGAATTTTACCTCACGGGATCTTAGAGATACCTCTTTTGATTATTGGTTGTGCTATGGGACTGAGAGTTGGGAAAGAAGTTTTTAGAAGAGTCTTTCAGAAGGAAGGAGACATAAAGAAAGAACTTTCCACTGCTCTTGAGTTTTTTTGGAAAATTATTATACCTCTTTTAGCTTTAGCTGCAGCAATTGAGGTCTTTATAACCGCCAGAATTTTAGGAGTTTAATTTGTCGATTATTAATTAATTTACCCATCGGCAATAAACTTTTCAAGG
>CAZHQQ010000039.1:0-5164 GCA_964534925.1 uncultured Candidatus Saccharibacteria bacterium
ATGAGTATCACTCCTATTATTAATAAAATCCAACCAATTGAATCTTTCATATAATTAATTAATATATCTTAAGACCTTTATAAATAACTTATAACTTGGTTGAAACCTGATTTCAACCACTCACTTTATAATAAAACAAATATTAATCGAATGAAATAATATAATTTCAAAGTAGTTCTCGGAAACTTGCTGGCATGGTTCAAGCACATAAAGCATTATGTGCTTGACAGCAAGTTGAGAGTGCAGACCCCAAAATCTCGCTGGGATTTTGAGGGTCGTTACTTTGAAATCTTATTATTGAATGAACTTTATACTCTATCTACCTGTCGGTTGACACCTGGTATCAACCGCTCAATTGTAGTTCTCGGTTATCAAACAAATACTAACTCTAAGACGGCCCCGAATAAACATAAGATACCAAAAATTAGGGCAAACTTAAAGAAGTTTATTTTCTGAGAGATTTTAATTAAAAAATCAAGCGTTGCTATTCCTATAATAAAACTAAATACTAAAGTAGGCCAGGATTCTAAGGCGAGAGAAAAATCTTTTAATCCAACGTAGACAGAAGAAGCAAGAACGACTGGAACGGACATCATATATGAAATCCTTAAAATCTGGGATGGCTTCATGCCACCAAGACTTAAAGAAAAAATGGTAGAACCAGACCTGGAAAGGCCAGGGATTACAGCAAAACCTTGCAATAGGCCAGAGAATAAAGCTAGTTGGGTTAAATTAAGATTAAATTTTCTTTTTGATTTATTAAAGAACGCTGTTGCTAAAAGTCCAAAACCCATCAATAAAAGAAATCCTGCTCCAAAAGCAACGCTTCTTACGGTGTTATACATAATGAAACCAATCAAAAGAGAAATAGTAGTTGATATAATTAAAAATTTTAATAAAGATTTATTTTTAAAAGTTAGAACTTCTCTCCAGTCTTTCCTAAAATATATCAAGGCAGCCAAAAGAGTCCCCGAATGAGCAAATAATGCAAAGTCAATAGGATTAGCATTAATATTTAAAAATTGAGAAGCTAAAGCGACCACTCCCTCGCTTGAAACTGGGAGCCATTCAAATACACCTTGTAAGATTCCTAAGATAATATAGTTCGTCATATATCTTTTAAAGCTTTTTTATGACTTGAGGGATAAATTCAAAAATATCCGAAGCTACAACTCCTTCCCGATATTTTCTTGAAGCAAGTTCTCCTGCTTTTCCGTTAATAAAACTACCAATCTCTGCTGCATATAGAGAATCTATTCCTTTGGCTAAAAAGGAACCAATAATACCCGAGAGAGTGTCACCAAATCCTCCTTTAGTCATATATTTAGAACCAGTCCTGTTGAGAATAATTTTCTTCCCATCAGAAATAACATCAATATATCCTTTGAGTAAAATAACACAATTTAATTTTTCTGCCCACTTCTTAACTTTTGCCTTTCTATCTTCAATATTATTCTCTACTTTTTCTCCTGTCAGAAATTCAAACTCAAAAGAATGAGGAGTAATAACAGCTTTTTTACCTTTGATTATCTCTTTTTTTTCCGCCAACGCCCTGATTCCATCAGCATCAACTACTAAAGGTTTTTCTATTTTCTTAATAATTTTTCTTAAAGCCTCGTATGTTTCTTGACTTCTCCCCATACCACAACCGAGAACAATAGAATCAAATTTTTCAACCATTCTTAAAATAAAAGGAATATGCTTCTTCCTTAAAAAGTCACCATTTAAAGGATGCGTAATCATGTCGGGAGAAAAAGTAGCTGCAATATTCATCGCTCTCTCAGGGCCAACACAACAAACTAAATCCGCTCCAGCCCTTAAGGCAGAGACAGCATTAAAAACCGAGGAACCAGAATATTTTTTAGATCCTGATAAGACTAAAACATATCCTCTTTCCCCTTTATGTATCCAATTGGGTCTATCTGGGTAAATTATTTTAGGACTCATTTATCTTCTGTTTTTTTAATGGCTTCCATAGGACAAATGTTCTCTGCTTTGCATTTTTCTGCCTCTTCTTGATTGATAATCTCGGCTTTCCCGTCTTTACCAAACTTTATTCCTTTAGGACAGACAATAATACAAGAGCCACATCCAATACATTTTGATTTATCTATTTTATAACTCATATCTAAATTATTTTAACTTAATTTAAGACTAAATACAAATAAAAAAGCGGTTGAGATATAATCTCAACCGCCCATAATATCTTTACTGATTATTTTGATTTTTCGATGTTGAATTTCCTGAAGATGGCGCTGACTTGAATGGAGCATTATTTCCTGAACCACAAACTCCTTTATATTTTACACTCACCTTAGATAGTCCAGCCCAACAACTATTACTGTAGGTCTTCCCGTCTTCTCCACAAACAGGATCCCATAAGGTGATACAACTCGAACCTGATCCTTCATGTCTAGGGTTGTTGGGAATAAAAGAAGGAGATTCTTGACCTGAATCTTCTGTTTCAGCAGGGACTATACATCTAAATCTTATTAAACAACCTTCTTCGTTTCTTTCAGGAATAACTCTCCCTTCTTTACAAAAACCTGTCGCTGTTTTTTCTATCACTGGACAATTTCCATTCTTTTCCTGATTCTCTATTCTCGTCATAATCTTTTCTCTCCCTTCTTCTAGCCCTTCTTTTAATTGAAGGCGCACTTGCGATTCGGTTGCTGAACCAACTCCCTGTTTTAAATTTTCCAAAATTTCAAGATGGATTTCTTTACTGCCAGAAAGTTCGCCTAGATATTCTTTAAATCTTTCTTGACCCTCAATGGACATCTTTTCTAGATCTCCCTGTAATTTTCTTAATGTATTTCCTTCTACATTTTTAACTGCTTCTTTGGCTTTCTCAGGAATTTTTTCTTCTAATCTTTTTAAAAATTCTAAATTCTTAAAATCTCTATATTCATTTCCTTTCACATTTTCTAATCCTTCTTCTAATTTTACCTCAATTTGATCTGCCCTATCTTCGAGATTCGCCATTACTTCGCCAAATCTTTCCAAATGTTCTTCTCTTGCTTCTTTTATTTTTTCAAAAGATTCAGCAGGTACTTGATCTTCTAATTTCTCTAAAAGTTTCTGATGTAAAATTTGATGATTGGTATATTTTTGGAGAAATTTATCTACGTCCGGATTATTCTCTGTCTTCTCTTTAATCCTTTCTGTTTGCGCTTTAATTTTTTCTACTTCCTCTCTATATCTTTTAGTGCAATCTTCAATAACTTCCGAACCTTTTTCCAACCTCACTACTTCTTTTAATTCCATTAATCTTTCGTTAGAAAATTTTAATTTTAATTCCGCTTTTTTCGTAGAATTAAAAGCAAAGAAACTTTGAATTCCTCTACTCCATTCCTTCACAAAATAAAAGGGATTCCCAGGTAAAACACTTTGTACTTCAATATCCAAGTCCTCTTCTGTAATCTCTTCTTCAGTTTCTATTATTATTTCTCCTATTTCTGAGCTTGTCGCCTCTTGAGTAACCTCAGATTCTTCAGCAAATACTAAACCCGATAACGAACTCAAAAGAACGAAAGTAATTAGAAAAATAAATGTTTTTGATTTAAGCATATTTTTCATTTTTATTTTTATTTTTTAACCTTGATATATTTTAATTTATTTCGTAAGTAATAGAAACACTAACTGTAATCTTATTCTCTCCAGTTTCTATTTGAGGGACAGACACTGATGAATCTCCAACACCCATTGCACTTTCAATACCATAATATCTCGGGGAAGATGAACCCTCATTAAAACTTATAATTTTAATAAGTTTGACCCCCAATTGAGAAGCAATACTTTGAGCTTTCTCTTTTGCTTCTTTAATTGCATCATTTCTCGCTTCTTCTTTTGCCCTATCTTCATCTTCAACAGTAAATTGAAGATTTCCTACTTCATTGGCTCCTTTGCTTGTCGCTCCTTCCAGTATCGACCCTATATTATCCATTTCTCTTATCTTAACCTGTAAAGATTGCTGTATTTCATATCCCACCAAAACTCTTTCTCCTTCAGGATAATATAAAGATTTTTCATTTTCATACCATTCATATCTTGGCCTAATAGAAAAAGTTGTTGTTTTTAGATCTTTACTTTCAACTCCTTCGCTTTTTACAGATTCAATAACTTCATTCATTTTTTCTGTATTTTCCTTCATCGCATCCTCAACTGTTTTAGCTTCAGTAACAACAGAAAAAGTTGTAAGCGCTAAATCAGGTTTTGTATAGACTTCTCCTGTAGCCGAGACAGTAATATTGTTTTTGCTCTCAATCTCCTGCCCTATATATCTCCCCTCTTTAATCTTATTTTGAACATCAACAATGGTTGAAATAGTTAGAACGGCTAAGAGTAAACATACAATTGAAATCAAAACGGTACATAATTTTTTATTTTTTTCTAAATAAATATTCTCCATAGTTATAAATTATTTTAAGTTTGGATTTTTAATTTGTTTTGTTGTTTTCTTCTCTCGTTTCTCTCTTTATCAATCCCCAATGGTAAAGATATAGAGGCAATCCTATTAACATTAGGGCAAGGTTACGAGAAGCATCCCGATGCCTTCTCGATGTAATATAACTTACTTTTTGATCTTTCTCCTGCCAAGCTTCATAATCTTCTAACCATTCTCCGATAAGGACTTTTTCTTCTGCAGATAATTCTTCTCCTTCTTTTATGTCTTCAATATCACTTATAGAGTAAGGAGAAACAGGAGGTTTTTCATAATTTATTCTCTCTTGTTCTTCGGCTTTCGTAAAGACAAACGCCTTAAGTCCCATATTAACAAAATTAACACTTCCTATCGTCATAAGGACAAGACCTATCATTGTAAACAGATAAAGATAAATTGTTCTAATTAAAGAATATTTTTTCATATTATTTTATTTTATTTTATTTTTACCTTATTTAATATAGTGAAAACCTTTAACACATTTTACCATTTATTCAAGAAAAAACATAATATATTAAACAAAATCAGGGTTTGACCCTGCATAGATTAAAATCAGGGTTTGACCCTGCATAGATTAAAATCAGGGTTTGACCCTGATTTAGAAAACTCCAAACAAATCTGATAATTTGGGACAATTATAATTCTTTTTTATCTCTTATCCCCTCGTTGAAGAAGAATCTTAAAGAGAGGGTGAGAAAGATTAAGATAACAAGAAACCAC
>CAZHQQ010000040.1:0-4927 GCA_964534925.1 uncultured Candidatus Saccharibacteria bacterium
AGGTTTAATTATTGTTGATTATTTACAATTAATGGAACCAAGAAATAATAATGCTCCAATGGTCCAACAGATGACAGAAGTTTCAAGGTCCCTTAAGGGATTAGCAAAAGAACTTAATATCCCCGTCCTAGCATTATCTCAACTGTCCAGAGCTGTTGAACAAAGATCACCCCAGATCCCAAGACTTTCAGATTTAAGAGATACAGGTGCCATAGAGCAAGATGCAGATGTTGTTATGTTTATTCATAGAGAAGATAAATACAGAGAAAACACAGACAAACAAAATATAGCAGATATTATCATAGCCAAACACAGAAATGGTCCAGTTGGTAAAATACAACTTTATTTTGACGAGCAAATAGCTTCATTTAGAAATATTGAAAAACATCAAGAGGGATTCTCAGACCAAGAAGGAGAAGAAGAACTTTAATTATGTACCCTGATTCTATCCAAAAATTAATAGATCTTTTTTCTAAGTTTCCAACTATTGGGCCGAGAACAGCGGCTCGTTTTGTTTTTTATATAATGAAACTTAATAAAGAAAAAACAGAAGAACTAACTAGTTCAATCTTAGAACTCAAAGAAAGAGTAAGATTATGTTCCTTTTGCTATAACCCTTACGAATTATCTCGTGATCCAAATGGTAAGAAAAGTGAACTTTGTCCGATATGTTCCAAGAAAAACAGAGATAAATCCCTTCTGTGTATAGTTGAAAAAGAAAGTGATCTTGAATCAATTGAAAAAACAAAAAAATATAAAGGATTTTACTTTATTATGGGAGGAACTATTACTTCATTTAAAAAGAGAGATTTTGAAAAAATAAGAATCAACGAACTAAAAGAAAGAATAAATAATCCCGAAAAGTTCGGGATAGAAGCTGATTTTGAAGAAATCATTATAGCTACAAATCTAACGACAGATGGAGAAGCCACCGCTCTTTATATTGAAAAAGAATTAGAAGGATATAATAAAAAAGTAACAAGACTTGGAAGAGGGTTGCCTCTTGGGGGAGAATTAGAATATGCCGACCCAGAAACATTGGGATCTGCATTAGAAGGAAGAAAATAAAAAAACAGCATTTCGCTGTTTTAAAAATTCTCTCAATTGTTCTAAATCTATTTTTTAATATCTAATATTTCAACTTCGGAAAAAAGTTGACGATGTCCTCTTTTAACTTTATATCTTTTCTTAGGCTTGTATTTAAAAATAATTACTTTCTTTAGTTTTCCTTCTTCTAATAATTTTGCCTCAACTTTTGCTCCTTTTACTAAAGGAGTTCCTATTTCTAATTTTTCATCTTTTTCTAATAATAAAACCTCGTCAAATATAATTTGAGTTTCTTTTTCTTCTTTCCCTTCCTCTGGTTCAACGGAAGGCAATCTTTCAATTTTTATTTTATCGCCAGGAGAAACTAAATATTGCTTTCCCCCAGTCTTTATTACAGCAAACATATTTTATTAATTAACAATTAAGAATTATACACAATAATAATAATAAAGTCCAGTCTTTTTAAAAAATCAATCTTTATGAGTTGGTTTATCTATCTCTAAAGGCTTAACTTTATCTTTCTTTTCGGTAAGCTTAACTACGTCTTTGTCAATCTTAGCAAACTCTTTATATGACTTATTGTATGAATTAACAGTAGTTGATAAATTATCTCCTAATTTTTTCAAAAAAACTTCGTAGCTCGTAAGGTTCTTTTGAAGACTTTCTACTTTTATCACAATCTTTTGAGCAGACTCTTCTATCTTCAAAGCCCTTAATCCTTGGAGAACAGTCTGAAGATAAGCATAGAAAGAAGTCGGGGAAACAATTATTACATGCTTCTCTTTGAAAGCGTATTCTATCAAATCAGAAGTACTGCTTTTCATCCCTCCTACTCTATTGATTAAAAGGTCATAATATATACCCTCCGAAGGAATAAACATAAAAGCAAAATCCATTGTTCCCTCGTTAGGACGAATATATTTTGAAGTTTCTTCTATTCTAAGCTTTAGGTCCTGCTTAAAAATCTTCTCTAGATTTTCTCTTTTGGCAGAATCTTTTTCTTCTAATATCTTATTGTAATTTATCAAAGAAAACTTAGCGTCAATAGGAATAATTTTATCATTAACAAATAAGGCAACGTCAACAACTTCACCATTCTTGAAAGAGTATTGGCATTTATATTGATGAGGCTGAAATATATTTTTAAGAAGAGTTTCTAAAAAATATTCTCCGAGAATCCCCCTTTGTTTGGGATTAGCTAACACGTCAGTAAGTTTTCCTAATTGATCTTTAACATCAATTACATTTTTATGATCAGAATGAATTTTTTCAAGCTCAGAAGTTACATCTCTCACAATCTTATTACTTTCATTGAGTTGATTCTGAAGAGATTCAAAGCTCTTTTCCCTAGAATCCTTCAATTCTTTTTGGATTTCCTTTAATTCTACCCTTAGGTCCCCTATCCCATTTTTTTCTTTTTTTAGAAAGATATAAATCACAAAAAGGGTTGAGAAAAATATTAAAATAAAAGGCAATGAGTCATTCATTACCTTAATTTACCACTTTTAAAAGATAAGGTCAAAATGTTAATTATCTGAATAAAAGCTGACAGAAAACAAATAAGAAATAAAGAGAAAATAAAATAAGAGCTTCTTTTTGAGTAATTTTCTTATCGCTTCTCATAAAGAAGAGAAAGAAAATAGCAGAGATAACGAGAAAGAATCTACCGATAGCAAATGGAGAAAAATCCAAAACTTCTATTGGACAAATTAAGGCAACGATTCCCAAGACAAGAGTTGAGGTGATTATAACAGAACCCATTAAATCACCTAAAATCATCCAATTCTGACTTGACTTAGCTGCAATAATAATAAAATAAGTTTCGGGCAGACAATTTCCTACCGCAACAATTAAAACTCCTACCAACCCTAAAGGAAGATCAAAATGTTCAGCAAAAAAACTAGCCGAGATAACAATTCCTTGGGCAGCAATTAAAAGAAGGAATAATCCTAAAACAACTTTTCCTAAATCTTTAGAGAACTTTTTAAATCTTTTTAAGAAAGAAACCTTTTTTTCTTTTATGTCATAAACTTTGGTAAATCTTTCTCTTTTAGAGAAAAGCCAAAAAGTGTAAGAGATAAATCCTAATATCAGGATTATCCCATCTCCTCTTCCTAAAACACCATCAAGAATCAATAGAAGAGGCAGAATAGCAACAATCATCGTAAAAATAGAGCTTGTTTGAATAGTTCTGCTTTTGGCGGATATCCCCTTTGATATAAAAGCTGCTAGACCAACTGCTATAGTCAAATCAAATAAATTTCCCCCTACTATGTCTCCAAAAGAAAGCTGAGGAATTCCTCTTAACGCTGAAGATATCCCAACAAATAAATTAGGGACGGCTCCTGCTATAGCGACAACAAAAAAAGCAACTACAAATTCTCTTAACTCTAAAAATCTAGCTATACCAGCAAGAGACTCAACTACCCATTTACCAGCGTAAAAAAGAAGTAAACAGGAAAATATAAAAATAGATATATATTCTACTACCATTTTAAGAAATTTATTAATTCATAGATAATTCCTCCGAGAAAAATAGCCATTAGAGGAAAAACTGCAAAACTTTTTTTTATTTTTCTATACATCAAGAGGATTAGAATAGCGTCAATCCCCATCGCAACACCTCCTACTAATCCTATGACATCGATAAAACTACGAATACCCATTAAAAAAAGAAAGAAGGGTAAAAAGCAAGTAATAGCCCAAGACAAATCTTTCCTTATTTTTAAATCATAGCAAAAAACTTTCTTTAAAGTAAGACCTATACTAATAAAAGAAGTAAAGGTAGCCAATATTCCAAAAATAAGAAATATTCTAAAAACCTCAGAACTTATAAAAGTTTTTAGTCCGACAAGGGAAGATTGAGTAGTCTCACTTCCGCTTATGCCGACTACCAAAAAAATAAAAATAATATAAATTATTATCGGGATTAAAATAGCAAAAGGAATTATTTTTTTTAATATTTTTTTTCTCTTCCCTAACATCTCTTCTACTTCAGGGATTAGAGAAGTCCCCCATAAAGAAAATAGAACTGCTCCATATGGAAGAAAAAAAGATCCTCCTTCTGGGAAGAGATTAAGATTATTTAAATCAAAAGAATAGCTTCCTTTAAAGGATAAAATAACCAAAAGAAGAAAAAATAAAATCAGGCCAAAAAGTTCAACTTTAGAAATAGCCTTTACTCCAAAATATATTAAAATCGCTCCAAAAAAGAAATAGAAGAAAGTATATAAAATATCGCTTCCTCCAAGAAGAGGCTGAAGTAATTCTCTTAAAAACTCACCTCCTACTATGAGATAAGCAATAATGGCTCCAAGAAAACCAAAGATAGTGGAACCCAAAGCTACCTTTTCCCCTAATGTACCTAAATGGATCTTGGCAAAACCAGAGAGTCTTAAAAAATCAGGAGTTTTTAAAGAAACTTCACAGAAAAAGCGGTGGACTACAATAGCAATAAATCCTAAAAATAATAGGTAGGCCAATGTTAAAAATATACCAGTCCTCATGGCAATATAAGGAAGAGAAAAAAGGCCAACACCAATAATGGTCCCAGAAAGAAGAGCTATAGAGTAAAGAAAAGGCTTCATTTTAAACATGATGTTTAACTATAAAATGCCATTTAGTGACTTCAATCAAGATGAGTTCAATTATTCCAATAGCAAAAATAATTATCCAATCATTAAAACACAAGGGAACTGTTTTTAAAAGAGTTTGAAATAAAGGAAGATATATCGCCGAGAAAAGCATCGCAATACCGAAAACAACAGAGATGAGTAAGAATTTATTTGAAAAAGGATTAATATGCCAAAGATTTCTTTTTAAGCTTTTGCAAGAAAAAGCATAAAACAAAGAATCGATCGCTAAACAAGAAAAGATCATA
>CAZHQQ010000041.1:0-4865 GCA_964534925.1 uncultured Candidatus Saccharibacteria bacterium
CAATTCTTCCCCTTGTTAATAAAGAAATACCAATCATAGCAGATTATTTAGTAGATATAGAATTTGGGACAGGAGCAGTAAAAATAACACCTGCTCATGATTTTACTGATTTTGAAATCGGGATAAAGCATAAATTAGACGTCATACAAGTTATTGACGAAAAGGAAAGAATAACTAAGGCGGCTCCCCTTGCCTATCAAGGACTAAAAGTAAAAGAAGCAAGAGAAAAAGTTGTTGAAGATCTTAGAAAAGGTAATTTTCTTGAAAAAACAGAAAAACATATTCATCAAACTCCAAGATGTGATAGATGCGGTTCCTTGATAGAGCTTCTCCCTTCAGAACAATGGTTTTTGAAAATGGATGGATTGGCCAAGATCGCCAGAAAGGAAGTCAAAGAAGGAAGAATAAAATTCACTCCTAAAAAATGGGAAAAAGTATATTTTGACTGGTTAGATAATATTAGAGATTGGTGTATTTCTAGACAACTTTGGTGGGGACATCAAATTCCCATTTGGGAATGCAAAAACCAGAAAGGAAAATATTTTCTTTCAGAAGAAAGTCCCAAAAAATGTCCTATTTGTGGAGAATGTAAACCAGAACAAATCACTGATGTTTTAGATACATGGTTTTCTTCAGCTCTTTGGCCTTTTGCTACATTAGGATGGCCAGAAAAAACAGATGACCTTAAAGAATTCTACCCTACAAATACCCTTTCGACCGATAGAGGAATTATTAATTTATGGGTATCTAGAATGATTTTTTCTGGGATGGAATTTATGAAAGAAATGCCTTTTAGCAGAATATATATACACGCTACCGTACTTACAAAAGATGGAAGAAGGATGTCAAAATCTTTAGGAACAGGAATAAATCCGATGAATCTTATTGAAAAATTTGGAGCTGATGCGACAAGATTTGGGATTTCCTATCAGATAACAGAATTGCAAGACATGAGATTTTCAGAAGATAATATTATTATGGGAAAGAAATTTTGTAATAAAATATGGAATGCTTCTCGGTTTGTTCTGCAACAAACTTCAGGCATAAAACTAGATCTCAAGAAGTTAAAAATTGAAGACATAAGAGAGCCAGAAAATAAAAAGATATTAAAAGCTCTAAGTAAAACTACGAAACAAGTAGACGAGAATCTTGAAGACTTCCAATTTGGAAGAGCGTGTCATGATATTTATAATTTCTTTTGGCATGATTTTTGTGATGAATATATTGAAAAATCAAAAGATAAAAAAGGAGAAGAGGAAACTCAAAAAATTCTTCTCTATACACTCTTAAATTCCTTAAAACTTTTACACCCTTTTGTCCCCTTTATAACAGAAGAAATATATCAAAATCTTCCTTTGAAAGACAAAAAGGAATGTTTAATGGTAGAAGAATGGCCAAAATTTTAACTTATAACCTATAACTCATAACTTATAATTTTTAGTCATCAATTATCAGTTATTAGTTGTTCAGTTACAAAGGATGAATTATCCTCTTTTAATAATCTTTGGTATAGCTCCAAGTTTAGTTTGGCTTTTATTCTTTTTAAGGAAAGACGTCCACCCAGAGTCAAATAAAATGATAATAAAAGTTTTTATTTGGGGGATGATAATTGCAATTCCAGTTGCCTTAATAGAAGTAGGAATTGAAAACGTTTTAAAATATTCAACTCTCCCTCTAATAGTTACTTGCTTCTTTGGTGCTGCATTACCAGAAGAAATCGCTAAATATTTAGTTGTAAAAATAAAAGTTGTTTCTGCTCCAGAATTAGATGAGCCAATAGATATAATGATATATATGATTGTTGCAGCTTTAGGTTTTTCAGCTTTAGAAAATATTTTAATGATCTGGCCTTTTACTTCAATAAATCTTTTTGCAGCTAGTTGGTTAAGATTTATAACAGGAACTTTCCTTCATGTTTTAACTTCCGGCCTATTGGGATATTTTTTAGCCTTATCCTTTCTTAATCTTAAAAAAAGATGGTTGTTCCTCTTCTTAGGTATTCTTATCGCCTCTTTATTGCATAGCGCTTACAACTTCTTTATAATAATGGAAGGAACACCGAGAGTAACTATTCTTGCTCTCCTAGTTCTACTTTCCATCTTTATTTTTATCGGCTTTGAAAAAGTAAAAAAAATGAAAAGTATATGTCTTTATTAAAAAAAATAGATCAAGATCCAGAAAAACAAGATTGGCTTTCTTCTCAAAAAAGAGAGGCCAAACTTTCAATTGACCTTTATGAAACAAAAAACAATCTTGTTGTTCAGTCAACTATATCGGGAATAAAAGCAAAAGACCTTGATATATCGGTTGAGAATGAAATGTTAATTATTAAGGGTTCAAGGAAAAGACCTCAAGAAGAACTTACGGAAAGAGAATATCTTTATCAAGAATGCTATTGGGGAAATTTTTCAAGGAAAGTCACTCTTCCAGAAGAAGTTGACCCCCTAAAGATAAAGGCTTCTATAGATGATGGGGTTCTAACCATCACAATTCCCAAGATAAAAAAAGAGGAGAAAAAGAAAGTAAAAGTTGTAGAAAAATAAGAATCATTTAGACGTCTAAACAACTAATAACTTATACCTAATCCGCCAACTGGCTCCGCCGGCCGGCGGACGAAATACTTCTATGCAGGGTTTGACCCTGATCTTAATTAAATGACAGAGAACGGTTCTCTGTTAATTTTTAATTTTGCATTATAAAACCGCCTCTTAGGAAGAGGCGGTTTTATCTTCAAGGAGATGTGTGCGGATGGTGGGACTTGAACCCACACGAGTTTCCTCATTGGATCCTAAATCCAACGCGTCTGCCAGTTCCGCCACATCCGCAGAACTTTCTATTAATCAAATACTAACTTAATAGATTCTCGATTACCCTTACCAATCCTTTAGCGGCTATAGCAACGGCTACACCTACTAAAGCCCAAATCAATCTATCTCTTGCAGCATTAATCTTATCCGTATTACCACCTGCACTAACAAACATATAAGCGCCCCAAATAAGCATCATTGCAGCGAATATAAGTAATATTACAAAAGCGTAATCAATAATAGTTTCCATTAAATCCAATAAACAACAAAGATGAGCATTTTCCATGTCAGCCTTGATCTCCCCTGGCGTACAGTCCTTAACCAAGTGCCCCAGTTCGTGCTTTACTTCCGTACAAAGGCTTTCGTTAGGGCTTTCTATTCCTCCTACTTGATCTGCCGAAACGCTTAAAGGAACCAAGACCATCAAAGTTAGGCTCAATAAAACCATTGCTGGTAGAATTTTTTTTATAAAAGTCATTGTGAAAAATGAAAAGTGAAAAATGTTTAGAAACACCAAACCTTCACAATTCAAAAATATCTTTCAAATATCGACCTTTTTATTCTCTTTAAATTAATTATACCAAGAAACATAAAATCTTTAAAGTAATATACCGTTTCTTCTTTAATTCCTATCTACATCTTATCCATCTCCCCCACCAGACATTAAGAAAACAAAACCTCTTGTCAGAAATACAAGAGGGTAAACACTATTCCTAAAATACTTCTACCAGGGCTTAATCCTGATTTTAATTAAATGACAGAGAACGGTTCTTTGTCATTTTTTTTATCTTGCATTATAAAACCGCCTCTTAGGAAGAGGCGGTTTTATCTTCAAGGAGATGTGTGCGGATGGTGGGACTTGAACCCACACGAGTTTCCTCATTGGATCCTAAATCCAACGCGTCTGCCAGTTCCGCCACATCCGCAGAACTTTCTATTAATCAAATACTAACTTAATAGATTCTCGATTACCCTTACCAATCCTTTAGCGGCTATAGCAACGGCTACACCTACTAAAGCCCAAATCAATCTATCTCTTGCAGCATTAATCTTATCCGTATTACCACCTGCACTAACAAACATATAAGCGCCCCAAATAAGCATCATTGCAGCGAATATAAGTAATATTACAAAAGCGTAATCAATAATAGTTTCCATTAAATCCAATAAACAACAAAGATGAGCATTTTCCATGTCAGCCTTGATCTCCCCTGGCGTACAGTCCTTAACCAAGTGCCCCAGTTCGTGCTTTACTTCCGTACAAAGGCTTTCGTTAGGGCTTTCTATTCCTCCTACTTGATCTGCCGAAACGCTTAAAGGAACCAAGACCATCAAAGTTAGGCTCAATAAAACCATTGCTGGTAGAATTTTTTTTATAAAAGTCATTGTGAAAAATGAAAAGTGAAAAATGTTTAGAAACACCAAACCTTCACAATTCAAAAATATCTTTCAAATATCGACCTTTTTATTCTCTTTAAATTAATTATACCAAGAAACATAAAATCTTTAAAGTAATATACCGTTTCTTCTTTAACTCCCAAAGCATTTTTAATAAGTTCGACTAATCCTTTGACTAAAAGTATGATTACAAATCCAATCACTGCATAAACCATTATATCCTTACCTTTCTGCACTTTATTCGTGTCCCCTCCAGATGTCAAGAAAACAAAGCCCCCTATCAGAAATACAAGAGGAGCAAGTACTATTCCTAAAGTAAAAACAAAGTTAGTGAGCGATTCTACTACTTCTATAATAGTATCATAAATAATAGGATTTTTTATTTCAGGAGAATCTTCAGCTAAAACAGCCAAAGGAATTATAAGCAATAAGCTGAACAGAAGTGATATTAAAAAAGTTTTTTTCATAAAAATTATAAAAAGATTATTTAAAAAGATTTAAGAATTGACTTTTCGTTTCTCTAGATTTAGTTACACCAAGAAATAAAAGGTTTTCAAAATGTCTCACTGTTCCCTCTTCAATACCTAAAATATCTTTGATAAGCCCAACTAATCCTCTAACTAAAAATATCAACGTAAACCCAATTACCGTATAAATCAT
>CAZHQQ010000042.1:0-4675 GCA_964534925.1 uncultured Candidatus Saccharibacteria bacterium
AATTAAACCTCTACCGGCTTAAATTTTCACCAGCTTTATGTAAAATAAAACATCCCGTCGTAAACGACGGGACGAAATTATTTCTCGTAATCTAAATAAACGATTAAATTCGAGATACATTCACCGCATTCTGCCCTTTTGGGGAGTCGGCTTTTTCGAAAGTTACTTTATCACCTTCTTTAAGTTCGTCATAAGTGACGCCCTTAAGTTCGTTACTGTGAAAAAATAAATCTTTCTCTTCGCCTTCAATGGAGATGAATCCGAATCCTTTATCTGTAAGTCTTGTAATTGTTCCTTCCATAGTTAAAGATAAAAATTAATTATTTTAAGGTTTTACCCTAAAGTTTAGTATCCCGATGAAACTCGACTATATTTTCGTTAGGTAACTATCTTATAAGTAACACTAACATATAAATACCAGTTCGTCAATAGAAAACCTTAATATCTATTATTGCAATGACAGAATCATGCTTTCTTCATACTATCTAGACAAAAGAATTAATATTCAATTTTTCTTCTCTCCTTATCAGTATCAGTTTTTTCCTTCTTCTAAAAATCTGCGCCCGCTTTAATCAAACAGAATATATTAATAAATAGAAGTATCCCTATCAAAACAAAATTTACAATAGACATTCCCAACTCCTCCTTATTTTGATCTTTTTATCTTTATCTAAAATTGCTTGGTTTTTAAAATTTCTCAACTTCGCTTAAAAGTTTTTTGCCGAAATCTTCCGCCTGCTTTAAATCTTCTTCATTCGGTTTTTCTTTATTAAAATTTTTAGAACCAGTATCGCTAAAAATACTGTTTATATCCTTACAAGAAAAGCCACTGAGAAATTGAATTCCCTTGACTTCCAATCTTTCTTTTATAATCCTAAGAGTTCTTTTACCTCCAAATGCGTGCATAGTACAAAATCCAGCTCCCTTTTTGTCTGACAAATCAGGAAGTTCTTTCAGAAACTTTTTTATTGGCTTTGACGGAGCAAAAGCATGAACCGGAGTTCCTATACATATTAAATCATAACTAGAAATATTTTCTATCTCTTTAATATTTTTTAACTCTGCCCCCAAGCCTATAGCAATCGCTCTGGCAACCTTTTTAGTATTTCCGCTTTTTGAATAATAAACAACTAAAGATTTCATATTTTTACTCTACCAAAAAAACCGCTCAAAAAATAGTCGAAATTAAAATATGCAATATTATCTCTCTTCTTTCCCTACGGCAATTTTAGTTATCCAAATTGTTGCAACCACCGCCGTTATAGTAACAATAATTGCATAAACTAACATTGGCCATACCCCTTCCGCTGTCCCAAAAACCTCTTTAAATATTGCCTGGATAGCACCGTTCCAAGCAAGAGCAGCAACAAGTCCGAAGGCAGCTATTAATAAAGAAGATATTTTTTCTAATATTTCTTTTTTCATATTTTTTGTTAAATATTATTTCGACCTTTTGTCTAATTTTACCAAAAAACCGTCTTTGCAAAAAGGCAGTTAAATTTAGAGGTGTCTAGATCAAACCTCAATAAACCCCTAAGGTAAAAACAAAATCCCCTTTCGGGGAATTATTTTTGCTCCCAATTAAGAACGTATTTAGAACTTTTGATTGGATTATAGTCAAAAAAGAATTTACATTTCGTTTTTTTGTTTTCTAATAACAAAAGTAGCCAAAATTTATCATCGTCCCACATGTCATTGTAAAGGATATTTTGAATATCAAACCATTTAGAATTTATTCCCTCCATTTCTTCTGGTTTTCCTTCTTATTCTTCAACCATATATATGTGAGCTTATTGGTTAAAGTCTTTTTTAGATTCTGGAAAATAAAAATCTAATGTCCTTTGGTCAAAATTAAAACTAACAGTTTATTTTTAAATTATAGCGTTAAAAGGACAAACTTCTTTGCATTTACCACAATCTTGACACTTTTTTTCATCTATGACTGCTTTGCCATCTTCCCCAATTTTGATTGCCCCATAGGGACAAACCTTAAGACAAGCTCCACAACCAGCACATTTTGATTTATCAATCTTAAACTTGCTCATATTTTTATTAAATTTATTTTACAAATAAAAAGCAATGACAGTACCTATATTTTTCAATTTCTTTTTTATGATAAATATGGGGACAGATAATTTTATTATCTTCTTTCTCAATACTCTTAATTCGACGACAAGAAAAATACTTCTTGTCATATTTTTTTTCTCGTTCCAGTAAAAATCCAATTATAGAGTCAACCACTTTTTAATCTGGATTTAAATGAAAATCGTTTTTTACTACATAATCCCGATATTCTTTAAGTAATTCCTCAAACTCTTTTCTTCTTTTTGACATATTAAAAAATATATCATTGGCCATAACCGCCTTTTCTACCAAAACCAAATCCTTTCCCTTGAACACCAAATCTATGTTTCCTCAAATTCGGATTTTCAGAATTTGACCGAATTGCTTCCTGCGGACAAATATTTAAACACTTGCCGCAGTGTATACATTTGCTTTGGTCAATAACCGCCTTGCCATCTTTCATAGAGATGGCTCCAACAGGACAGACATCAACACATTTTCCGCAACCAATACATTTTTCTTGATTTATCCAAAGCATAATTTTCTTAATTATTTTTATTTATGATTTTTTTTGATAAACGGACATCGCTCTTTTTTTGCCTTTCCGTCTAAAACTGCTCTGATAAATTCATTACAAGATTTAAAACCGCATTTTCCACAGTTTAGGTTAGGAACCAAATTTTTTAATTCTTTTCCTGCTAAATATCTTTTTTGCGTTTCTTTTTCATCAATTATTTTATTACCATAACAATATCCGCAAACTGCTGAAGGCATAGAGTGTTTCAATGTTAATTTCTCATCTTTAATATCAGATGCCTCCTTTATAAACTCTACAATATCAATGGCCCCCTCCCCTGTAAATCCGTTAACTTCTGTTATTTTCGCTTCGGAGTTAGCTCTTAAAACTTTTGTTCTAAAAATCTCTCTTTCTGCTTGGGAAATTAAATCTCCCTTACTAATAGCCACTACGTCTGCTTCGGTCAAAATCGGTCCATAGCGAGAAGGATCTCCAGAAGTAATATCCAAAACATTAATTCCTAATCCCTCCTTGACATAAGGAGAACAACGAAGACATAAGCCCGCAGTTTCTAGAATAATAATATCTTTATCTTGGTTCTCTTTAATTATTTTGGGTATTTCCAAGGCCGTATAATGGTCTGGACAAAGATCTCCAGCTAATTTTTTTACAGTTGGGATTTTATATTCCTCAGCAATCCGTTCATCGTCTGACGTTTGTAAACAGTCAAACTTAGCAAAAAATAATTTAAAATCATCTTTCAGCTCTTGAATTATATATTTAATTATACTTGTTTTGCCTGAGCCAGGCGTTCCTGCAAAAATTATAAATTTCATGTTATTTTTAGAAATTATTTTTAGATTTCACTGGTTCGCAGTATATTTCTATGTTTTTAATTTCTTCACCTTTTCTTATTTTTTCTCTTATGTCCAATCCATAATTTCCTATCCAGTTAAGATAATGAGCAATACCTTTTTCCTTTAAAGAAGTATTTAAAATTTTGACAATACCTCCATCTCTGATAATAATTCTTTTATCAGCGCTTAATGCTAAAGAAGGATCGTGAGTAACAATTAAAATTATTTTTCCTTCCTCTACTAAAATTTTAATTGCTTCCTCTTTTTTAATACCTGCGTTTTCTATTTCATCAATCAAAATAATAGGTGAAATACTGATATTGGCTACGTCAGAAATCATTAAAGCTCTGCTTTGACCGCCGGATAAATTGAGCAAATTCATTTCAGGAGAAATAGCCTCACCTGTAATTCTATTAGCTTCTTTTATCACTTCCTCAATTAAACCTTGTCTTGATTTTTTTCCACGAGCTTCTAAATGCAATTGTAAAAAATCTCCAACGGGCATGTCTGTAAAAAAATTCATACTTTGAGCTAATGAAGCAATTAATTTCCTTTTTGGGTTAAATCTTAATTCCTTATCAGGAGTCTTGTCATTAACTAAAATTTCTCTTTTACTTTTAGTGTCTTTTTGAGCTAATCTTTCAAGATCATAAAGAAGCTGGGTCTTCCCTGCTCCCGTATGCCCGACGATAGCTACCACTTCTCCTTTGTTTATGTTAATTTTTTCGAAATTCTCTTTTTCCCCGAATTTATTTATTCCTGGTAAAATTGTAATTTTTTCAATTTTTTTACTCATAGTATTTACTTTTCATTCTCAATAATAGAATCAATAGCCTCCGTAATAACTTCTTTAGGTTGAACGCCGATAAATCTTTGAACTATTTTCCCATTATTGAACAAAATTAAAGCTGGGATTCTATCTATTGAGAAAACGGTAGAAATTAAGGGATTTTTATCAACATCAAGCTTGCCTATTCTTATTTTTCCATCAAATTTATCAATAATTTCTTGAAGAATTGGAGTTATCATTTGACAAGGGATACACCATTCTGCCCAAAAATCAACCAGAACCAGCTTCTGATTTTTAAAAACTTCTTCTGAAAAATTTTTATCAGTTAGAATTAAATCTGGCATAAAAATTATTTATTTTTAATTATCTCTTTTAATAAAAACTCAATAGTTTTCCTTTTTTTAAAATTAATGGATCTTAAACAAGAAGATAAATTATCTTCAAAAT
>CAZHQQ010000043.1:0-4673 GCA_964534925.1 uncultured Candidatus Saccharibacteria bacterium
GAAAAAAGATCGGTGGAGAAATAATTTGTGAAGTTTGGTAATCTTTTGGCAAGCTCAGGATTATACTAAGTCTGTTAAAATATAAAAATATGTCTAGATTAGGTAAAAAACCAATATTAATACCCGATAATGTAGAAATTAAAATCGAAGGACAGAAGGTCTCAGTAAAAGGACCAAAAGGGGAATTATCTCACGAGGTAAGGCCTGAAATTAAAGTTGAAGAAAAAGAGGGGAATATACTGGTTAGCATTCAATCCATGACCAGAAAAAGTAATGCTTTTTGGGGATTGAGTAGAACGTTGGTCTTTAATATGGTTGAGGGTGTTACTAAAGGGTTTGAAAAGAAACTTGAATTGAATGGAGTAGGATACAAGGCCAATATAGAGGGAGAAGAATTGGTATTGAAAGTAGGTTTTAGTCATTTAGTAAAAATGAAAGTTCCTGAAGGAATAAATATCTCTGTTGAGAAAAATGTAGTAAAAGTATCTGGTATACATAAACAATTAGTGGGTTTGACCGCAGCAAGAATAAGAAAAGTTAAACCTTGTGAGCCATACAAAGGAAAGGGATTTAGATATGAAGGCGAAGTTGTGAGAAGAAAGGTTGGTAAAAAAGCAGCAGGAGCTGAATAATAAAATATATGTTAAAGAAAACAGAAAAAAGAGTTTTTCGTCATAAAAGAATAAGGTCAAAAGTTTCTGGGACAGACAAGACACCTCGTCTTTGCGTTTTTAGATCTAATAAACATATTTATGCTCAACTGATCAATGATGGTAAAGGAATCACGTTAGCCTCAACAGATGACAGAGATTCAAAAAGTAAGAAGGGAAAAGTTGGAGCTGCAGAAGAGGTTGGAAAAGAAATTGCAAAAAAAGCTTTAGAATTAAAAATTGAGAAAGTTGTTTTTGATAGAGGAGGGTATAAATATCATGGAAGAATAAAATCAATTGCTGAAAGTGCAAGAGCAGGGGGATTGAAATTTTAATTTTTAAATATGATTAATAAAAAAGGTTTTAGAAAAAATTTTAAAAGAGAAGAAAAAAAGGATGATTTTGATTCCAAGCTTTTGGATTTAACCAGAGTTGCTCATACTAGAGCTGGGGGAAGAAAGATAGGATTTAGAGCGGTTATGGTAAGCGGAGATAAGAAAGGGCAAGTCGGAGTAGGAGTTTCCACAGGGAAGGATGTAGCTCTAGCCATAGAGAAGGCAACTAAAATTTCGAAAAAGAATTTAATAAAAGTTCCAATAGTTGAAGGATCTATACCTTATGAAATTTTTGCTAAATTTAAAGCAGCAAAGGTCCTTTTAAGGCCTCAAAGGAAAGGGAGAGGTCTTGTAGCTGGTGGGGTAGTCAGAGTTATTTGCGAATTGGTCGGTATAGATAATATTTCTTCAAAGATTATAGGCAGAACAGGAAATAAGCTTAACAACGCACAAGCCACGATTAAAGCTTTAAAAAAGTTTAAGAATTAAAAATATGCAGATTCACGAAATAGGAAAAACAAAAAGAGTAAAGAAAAAAAGAATTGGCCGAGGAGGAAAAAGAGGAGCTTATTCCGGAAAGGGTCAAAGGGGTCAAGCATCAAGAGCTGGAAGAAGATTCGAGCCTATTATCAGGGGACTAATTAAGAGGTATCATAAACTCAGAGGTTATAATTTTAATACAATAGGAGATGCAAAAAGAATTATTGGTGTTGATGATTTAAACCAGTATTTTAAATCTAACGAAGAGGTTTCTCCTAATTCTTTAATAGAAAAAGGTTTGATAAAAAGAATAAAAGGCAAGAATCCCAAAGTAAAGATTTTAGGAAATGGAAAACTAACTAAATCTTTAAACATTAGAAATTGTCTTGTTCCTGATTCTGCTAAAGAAATAATAGAAAAAGCAGGAGGGATGATTGTAGAGAAATAAATAAAGTTGTTTAGTTGTTTATATGTTTTACGAAAAAATTATTCAAGTTTTTAAAATAAAAGAATTAAGAAATAAAATATTCTTTGTTCTGGCAATGTTAACCATTTTTCGATTGATGGCTAATATTCCTATGCCTGGGATAAATATTGAAAATCTTAAAGATTTTTTTAATCAGTTCCAGATGTTTGGACTTTTGAATATGTTTACTGGTGGCAGTTTAGAAAAACTTTCCATCATCATGCTCGGTTTAGGACCTTACATTACAGGAATAATTATTATGCAGCTTTTGACTATGATATTTCCTCAGCTCGAAAAAATGTATAAGGAAGAAGGAGAAGTGGGGAAACAGAAGTTTAATCAATATGGGAGATTACTTACGATTCCTTTGGCAATACTTCAGAGTTATGCGATGCTTAATCTTCTCCATAGTCAGGGAGCCATTGGGGCCATCTCACCTATGGTTATGATTTCTTGTATTGTTACCGTTACGGCTGGAACTGTGTTTTTAATGTGGTTAGGTGAATTAATATCAGAGAAAGGAATAGGAAATGGTGTTTCTCTTTTAATCTTTGCTGGGATTGTAGCCAGGGTGCCTGCAAATATCAGACAGGCATTGGTTAATTGGAATGCAGAACAAATACCTTCTTACTTTATCTTTTTAGTCGTAGGTTTATTTATTATTGCATGTGTTGTATTGATTAATGAAGGGAGAAGAAATATCCCTGTTTCTTATGCTAAAAGAGTAAAAGGGAGAAAAATGTATGGAGGTGTTTCAACGTATCTTCCTTTAAGTATTAATCCTGCTGGTGTTATACCTATCATTTTTGCTTTATCTATTATGATGATTCCTGGCATGCTTGCTAACTTTCTTTCAGGATCAGGAGGAGTAATCGGAAATATAGCACAAAGTATAAGTGGATTATTTCAAAATCCTTGGTTTTACGGAAGTTTCTATTTTCTTCTTGTTTTTCTCTTTACATTTTTTTATACTGCTGTGACTTTTGATCCTAATGCTATTTCTACTAATCTTCAAAAGATGGGTGGTTTTATTCCTGGAGTTCGTCCTGGGAAATCAACGGCTCAATTTATAACTTATATTTTAAACAGAGTACTTTTGGTTGGAGCAATGTTCTTGGGGGGTATTGCTGTTATGCCTTCTATTATTGGAGGAATTACCGGAGTCACTGTCTTTAGTTTCTTTATAGGAGGAACATCTCTTTTAATCATGGTTTCTGTAGTTCTAGAAAGCATGAGACAGATTAACGCTCAGCTTCAGATGAGAGAATACGAAACATTCTAAAGGTTAAAGGAACAAGCTTAAGCAAAATCATTTTTTAAATCTTATAATTATGAAAACTGTAATTTTAATTGGTCCTCCTGGAGCCGGGAAAGGAACTCAGGCCAATCTTTTAGCTGACAAGTATAGTTTTTATCATTTAGAAACAAGCAGAGTTCTTGAAGAGATTTTTAATAGTTCAGAAGGTGACTATTTAGAAGTTGAAGGTAAAAAATACTATTTCAAGGAAGAAAAAAAATTATGGGAAGAAGGTTTTTTATGTGATGCTCCTTTTGCTACCTTTTTAATTAAGAAGAAAATAGAGAAGATATTTGAAAAAGGTGAATCTTTAGTTTTAGCTGGTTCTCCAAGAACTCTCTATGAAGTAGAAGTCCTTACCTCTTTATTGGAAAAACTTTACGGAAAAGATAATATTAAAATAATTTTGATAACCCTTGATGCTGATAAGTCTATCTTCAGAAATAGTCATCGAAGAATATGCGGGCTTATGCGTCATCCGATTATATATAATGATGAAACTGTCAATCTTACAAAATGTCCTTTAGATGGTTCTCTACTTATGAAAAGAAAAAATCTTGATAGTCCCGAGGTTATAAAAGTAAGATTAGAAGAATATAAAAAAATGACATTACCTTTACTTAAGTATTTTGATGAAAATGGACTTAAGGTCAATAAGGTTTCTGGCTTAGAATCTCCCGACGTAGTTTTTAATCAAATTATTAAAGTTGTCAATGATTAAAATAAAAACCCCAGAAGAAATTAAAATAATGACTGAGGCTGGTAAAATCTTAGCAGAAATACTTGAGAAGATAAAAGATAAAGCCTTACCAGGAACCTCTACTGAAGAACTCGAAAGACTTGCCAGAAGTTTTGTTCTTTCGTATAAAGTAGAATGTTCTTTTAAGGGATATATGAATTATCCTACCTGTCTTTGTACTTCTATAAACGAAGAAATTGTTCACGCTGTTCCCTCGAAGAGGATTTTAAAAGAAGGAGATATTTTATCTATTGATTTTGGAGTGAAGTATAAGGGATTTCATTCTGACATGGCAGTTACTGTCTCAATAGGAGAAGTTTCTCCAGAATTAAAAAGGCTCATTAAGGTAACCAAAAAGTCTTTAAAAAGAGGGATAAGGAATGTTCGTCCTGGCAATACGGTTGGAGATATAGGGAATGCAATCCAGAGATATGTTGATGATCAGGGGCTTGGCTTAGTAAGAGATCTTTGCGGTCATGGCATCGGAAGAGAATTACATGAAGATCCTCAAATTTTAAATTATGGGAAAAGGCACTCTGGAGAGGAATTGAAAGAGGGAATGGTTATTTGCATAGAACCTATGGTTACTTTAGGGGATTGGAAAATAAAGAAAGGACCGGATGGTTTTGCTTTTGTTACTAAGGATAATTCTTTCTCTGCTCATTTTGAACATATGATGGCAATAACATCCAACGGATGTCGTGTT